>JBAYTC010000001.1:0-56591 GCA_041675825.1 Bacilli bacterium
ATAGGTATAGATCTTTGATAAACATAGTTGGATATATATTTTCCAAAAATTTTATTGTTTAATAACCACTCATATATTTTCTTTGAGCTTCTAATATAGAAATATCCAGATAGGAGAATAAAAGGTGTTGTTGGTATTATAGGTAATAGTATACCTATTGTACCTAGTATTAGGGAAATGGTTCCGAGTATAATGTAGATTATTTTTTTGATAATTTTACCTCCTTTAGTTGTATTTCTATTATAACTGAAAATTTCAGAAAATCAATTTTATAGATAATAAAAGTGTATTATAATAAAATATAATACACTTTATATTAAACTAAATTTTGATTCTTATTTAATATAATAACATCAGTTATATCCATTGGTTTGTAGTAGAAGTATCCTTGAACAATATGACAATCTGTTAGTCTAAGCAGTTTTATTTGCTCCTCTGTTTCAATTCCTTCAGCTAAAACGTTAAAATTTAATAGTTTAGCCAGTTTTATAATTGTATTATATACTTCTAATTTTTCTTCATTTAAATATTTAACTGCGATACTTCGGTCTAGTTTTACAACTTCTAATTGATATTTGGTTAGGTAGTCTAATCCGGCTTGCCCTGAACCAAAATCATCTAGAGCTAGTTTAAAACCAATCTCATTAACTTTTTTAAGAAACTCTAAAGCTTTATCCTCTTTATCAATTAATACACTTTCAGTTATTTCTATACCAAAAAGAGAATAATCAATATTATTTTCATCAAGCAAATCTTTAATATATTTAAGTAGTTCTTCATCTTCGAATTGATGAACAGAAAAGTTTACATATATTGTTTTTAAAGGGATGTCTTCTAGTTGAAACATTTTTAATGCTTCAATTGATTTCTGAATAATAACTCTACCAATAGAATTAATTAGGTGTGTCTTTTCTGCAACTTTAATAAAATTGACTGGTGTAATATCAGCATTAATAATTCTGGCTAGTGCTTCATAACTTACAATTTGACCAGTTTTCATGTCAATCTGTGGTTGTAGTTTAATTTTAAAACCATCATGTCTTAAGGCTTTTCTTATTTCCTGAACTATGTCGGCATCGCTTTGGAGAATATCCGACATATAGTCTTTATAATATGTATATTTTCTTTTGCCTGTTGATTTAGATTCATACATTGCTATGTCAGATTTTCTGATAAGCTCTGATGTAGTGTCGCCATTTTCCGGATAAATCGATATACCTATAGATAAATCTAGTACGAATTCATCTTCATCTACAGTTATTTGCGTATGAAAGTCATCATAAATTTTAGACATTGTATCTTCAATTTCATTGTTGTTTTCAAATGGTAATAAAATAACAAACTCGTCTCCTCCATAGCGCGATACAAATAGATTCTTGTATTTACCAGTAGAAAGTTTTTTCCCAACTTCTATAAGAATTTTATCCCCATATACGTGACCCTTGGTGTCGTTATGATTTTTAAAATCATCTAGATCAATAAATAGAACTGCAAATTTAACTTTGTTTTCAACATGCTCCTCAATTTTTTGAGTTAAGTATAATCTATTTGGGAGTTTTGTTAGAAAATCGGTAAATGCTAGCATACTAATTTCATTGTTTAATACAATGTTTTCATCATTTGCTTCCTTTATGCGATTAGCAAGTTTATCTAAAGATAAAAACATATTTTTAAATACCACCATTTTCTTCTTTGGCTTTTTGTATACACCACTTTTTATATCAAAACTTGTTAATGACTTATCTAACATTCTTAATGGTATTATTACTTGAATAACTTCTAATATACCAAAAGCAAAAATTGATGCTACTCCAATTAATGTAATTGCTATAGTAAGTGTATTGTTCATTTCTCTATAGAACTGCAATGTATAGGAAATCGCAAGTATTGTTTCAACTTCACCATCTCTGTACACAGGAACTAAGACTTCTAATACTTCATGATTTTCTTGTGTATATAAAACATCGTGAGTGTAAGTTTCACCGCTAAAAACAGCATTAAAAATATCATCATCAAATGTTGTATTAGATTGAATAAATTGTCTTGTGTCTGCAATCACATCTTGATCACTATTTATTACATAAGCAAATTCAATGTTTGTGTTTTCTACAACAATTTTTTGAACAATGCTCTCATATGATAAATCTGCAGTTAGTTGCACGACGTAATCAGCGTTAAGCGCTGTTTCAACAAAATAACCATCATCATCTCTGGCATATACAACCATGTAGTATACGTCTCCCTCAGTTGATAAACGAATACCTTCAATGTATAAATCTTCATCACTTTGCATGAAATTATAAATTGGATCACCCGGTGTTGGCGTCCAACCAATAAAAGTATTTGTGTTATCGTATATTACTTCTCCATCAGGAGTAAACCACCAAATGTTGTGAACGCCAGTAATCTCAGACAAATCTTGTAAATAATTATTTGACAGTAAATCTCTATTCTTAATAACTATTTTTGCAACCGAAACGAGTTTTTCACTTAAATCATTAATTATATGAGTTTCTAGTTGATGATTTTGTTCCACAGTATGTGCATAGGATTGTGAATAAAATTCATTATTTTTTTTGTAAATATCTTTAAAATTATCACTTGTATAATAATATAAAACAACAGAAAGCAGAAAAGTTATAACAATTGTTACTATGAGCGGGAAAAAAAACAGCCGATTTAAATTAAAATTTTTAAGTTCTTTTGGCATAATTCACCTCATTACTTTTATATTCCTTTAATATATTATATCACATTTTTGTTTTGTTTAGGCAATAATGTATTTATATGTACTTATATAATTGAAAAAATTCAATAAAAATGTTATGATAATGATAGTGAAAAAGTATATAACAAACCAAAAGGAGCCATTATGAATCCAAGCAGATTTAAATATATTAATACAAAACACAATGATGTTTCAAAAAAAATCCTCTTGTATTGGATGCAACAGTCAATGCGTGTTGAGTTTAATCATGCACTAGACTATGCGATAAAAATGGCTAATTTGTTTAAAATACCACTTGTTGTATTTTTTATAATAAGGGAAAACTACCTAGGTGCAAATCTGAGACACTATAAATTTATGATAGAGGGGCTAATTGAGGTCGATGAATCCTTAAGAAAGCAAGGAATTAAATTTGTTGTTTTTAAAAATGAGAGTGAAGCATATAGTTTAATAAAAGAAGCACATACCTTAGTAATGGACTATGGTTATTTAAAAACACAAATAAATTGGATTAAAAGCATTTTAGATTTCATAGATTATTCAATGTTGAAGATTAATGTTGCAATAATCGAAACTGATTCAATTGTTCCCGTGAAACAAGCCTATTTCAAAGGGGCTTATGGTGCATATGTCATTCGACCCCATCTGATGAAGAAACTTACTGAATTTATGGATTACAGTAGTCCACCAAAATATTTAATTAAACAAGAAGCAAATTTGGAAGCTTTTAACTATGTGAACATAAGTTTAGATATATTAAAAAACCTTGAAACTGATTTGGATGTTAAGCCATATTATAAATTTAAAGGAGGTCATAGTGAAGCAATAAATCATTTAATCAATTTTTTTAATAACAAGGTAAATGATTATAGCAGAAGAAGTGATCCTTCATTACAAATACAATCATATCAATCGATATATTTACATTTCGGAAACATATCCCCTCTTGAAATTATGAATATAGCTACAAAATATTATAATAATAATTTAGTTAAAAAAGAAGATTATGATAGTTTCATTGAGCAATTATTAGTTAGACGCGAATTGTCTTTTAACTTTGTTACCTACGAAAAAGATTATGATGATTTTGACTACATGACAGAGGAATGGGCATATATTACTATGAACAATCATATAGAAGATAAAAGAGAATATATCTACACAGCTGATGAAATTGAGTTTAGCAAAACACACGATATATATTTTAATGCTTGCATGTATGAAGCTAGATTAACAGGGTTTATGGCAAACTACATGCGAATGTATTGGGCAAAAAAAATCATAGAATGGTCAATAACCTATAAAAATGCATATGAATTGATAGTTTATTTAAACAACAAGTATTTACTAGATGGTCGAGATGCTAATACATACACAAATATTGCATGGTGCTTTGGAAAGATGGATCGTCCATGGATGGAAAGGCCAATATTCGGCAAGTTAAGATATATGAATGATTTAGGACTTAAACGTAAATTCGATATGGACAAGTATGTTCAATTAATAAATTCCTTAAAAAAAGAGTAAAAATTTTATTTTTACTCTTTTTTGTTAGCTTATTTTTATCTTAAATTAGTTATTATTTTTTTGCAAATCATTTGCAAAAGAGTATTATTTTTGCTATAATAAGATATATTCTTGGAGGTCTTTGATGAAGAAAGTAATTACGTTATTATTATTTACACTTGTAATATTTTTTGGTGGTTGTACCAAGAAAGAAAATGTAGATATAATTACAACATCTTTTATAGGATATGATTTGGCATATAATATTGCTGGAGACAATCTTACTATTGAAAATATAATGCCATGGGGAAGTGAATTACATAATTTTGAACCTACTCCTAGACAAATGAGCAATATAAATCATTCTGACTTGTTTATATATTTAAGTGTAGAATTAGAACCTTGGGTAGCCAATAATGTTACTCAACCTAATGCTCTGAACTTATCCGAAAGTTTTGTAAGATTAGACCATGACCATAACCACGATGATGATATTGGTCCAGAGGAAGATCATCTTCATGAAGATGACCATGATCATTCAAGTCTACATTTTTGGACAGACCCTACTACTTACGTGCAACTAATAAATGTAGTTAGAGATAAGATTATTGCCATTGATCCAGAGAATGAACAATTGTATACATCAAGAGCTATTGTTTATTATGAAATGATAAACGATCTACATATTGATTTTGATATATTTACACAAAACCTAGATAAAAGAAATATATTTTTAGCTGGACATAATGCAATGGATGCATTTGCCGAGAGATATCATATAAATATCAGATCACTTACTGGTGATTATAAACCGAATGCCGATTTAACTGGACCTCAAATTATAAGTCTACGTGATGAAATAGTTGAATTAGATATTCACTATCTATTTACCGAGGAACTTGTAGAGCCTAGAGTAGCATTAAGATTAAAGGAAACACTCGAATCACAAAGCTATGCATTAAATTTATTAGAACTTCACGGTTATCACAACATCAGTCAAAAACAATATGAAGAAAGGGTGAACTATGCAAGATTATTCCAACAAAACATCGACAACATCAAACAAGCCCTTAGCAATTGAATTATCTGATGTATCAGTTAGTTTTGGTAAGTTTTGTGCTTTAAAGAATGTTAGTTTTTCTATTAATAAAGGTGACTTTTTGTATATTGTTGGTCCTAATGGCAGCGGGAAAACCACTCTTATTAAACTTATGGTAGGAGTTATAGAACCTACATTAGGCAAAGTACATATTAATAGTGACAACTTAGGTTATCTTCCTCAAAAATTTAATTATTCTCATCAGTTTCCTGTTACCGTAAGAGAGGTTATTTATAGTGGATGTAAGAAACAAAGAATTATTGCTACAAAAAAATCCAAAGCCTTGATTAAAACTTGGCTAAAAAAAATGGAGATTGAACATCTTTCTGAAAATTCAATGGCTAATTTATCCGGTGGAGAACAACAAAGAGTGTTCTTAATTAGAGCATTAATTAATAAACCAAATTTATTAATTATGGATGAGCCAACAAGTGCTCTTGATCCAAAGTTTAGAAGACATTTTAATGAAATAATAAATAGATTATCAAAAGAAGGAGTAACTATAATATATGTTACTCATGACTTACATGATCGAGTTGATGATAATGCAAAAATAATGTATGTAGATCAAACCGTAAGATTCTTTGGTAACTTTAATGACTATGCAGCAAGAAGTAGAGGTGAAGATAATGTTTGATTTTTTCACTGAACAATTTATGCAATATGCACTATATCTTGGATTAGCTTTAGCTGTTGCAGCTGCATTCTTAAGTCCATACCTTGTATTGAGTCATCAAGCTATGATAGCTGATGGTATTGCGCATATCTCATTTACAGGTATTAGTATTGGATTGCTTTTGTCATCACAAGCTTTGTATTTTGCGATACCCTTTGCAATAATTGCATCAATTGCGATTACTATATTAACAGAAAAAGCAAATATGCAAAATGATGCCTCGATTAGCGTTGTATCGGCCTTTGCACTGGCAATAGGTTTAATTATTGTTACTGTAGGTGATGGTTTTAACCGTTCAATTGAATCACTACTAGTAGGTAGTATATTAACTGTTAGTACTTCTGAAGTCCAATTAGCAATTATATTAATGGTTATTACAATTGTTTTTGTTTTAGCATTCTATCGACCACTATTGGCAATGACATATGATCCAGAGTATGCAAAGTTTTCTGGAGTTAAAACTTCTCTACTAAAATATAGTCTAGCAGCATTAACTGCTGTATTTGTAGTAATTGGTGTTAAGACTGTTGGTATTTTACTTATTTCTGCATATACAATCTTTCCGGCTTTGATTTCTAATCAACTTGTTAAGAGTTTTAAATTAACTTTAGTAGGCGGAGTAGTTATAGCTATATTTACGATTTTCATTGGTATAACATTATCATATCATTTAAATCTTCCAACTGGATCTACCATAGTTGTTGTGTACACAATATTATTAATTGGTGCATACTTACTTAGAAGAATACTAAGGAGGAATTAAAAATGCGACTAACAAAAAATAGACAACTTATATTAGATATTTTTAAAAATCACAATGAGCCATTAAGTGCAGAAATGATTGCTGATAAAATAAATGACGTACTAATAAATCTCTCAACGATTTATAGGACTTTAGATTTGTTTTTTACAAAAGGTATTATAGGAAGAAGCAATATTGGTCATACTGCTTACTATTATATAAATGATGATTCTCATCACCATTATATGATATGTCTTGGTTGCAATAGAAAGTTTGAACTTGATTGTCACTTAGATAGAATCGCCAGAGAAAAAGCTGGTGAACATAACTTTGAAATCACGCAACACGATTTAACAGTTTATGGATATTGTAGCGAATGTAAAAGTAAAAATCACAACTGATAAATCAGTTGTGATTTTTTAATTGCGAATTATATAATCAAAAGCACTTAATGCGGCAATTGCACCAGCACCCATTGATATAATTATTTGTTTATATAATGAATTAGTACAGTCACCAGCTGCAAAAACTCCTGGAATTGAAGTAGCACCTCTATTGTCGATAACTAGTTCTCCCATTCTATTTTTTTCGATATTGTTTATCCATTCTGTACTTGGCATTAATCCTATTTGAACAAATACTCCATCAAGATTAATGTGAGTTTCATTGTTATTATCACGATTAACAAAAGTAATTCCATTTACTTTATCAACACCTGTAATTTCCTTTGTTTGAACATTTTTGTAAACTGTGACATTTGAAAGACTGTAGAGTTTTTCTTGTAATACTTTATCTGCTTTTAATTCAGGTAAAAATTCTAGAACTGTTACATGTTTACTTGTTCCAGCTAAATCAATTGCCGCTTCAATACCAGAGTTTCCACCACCAATTACTGCGACATCTTTGCCTTCGAATAAAGGTCCATCACAGTGAGGGCAATAAGCTACACCTTTATTTTTGAATTTTGCTTCTCCCGGAACATTGACATTACGCCATTTTGACCCAGTTGCAATTATTGCAGTCTTAGATTTTAGAATACCACCACTTGATAAAGTAACTTCAATTAATTCTTTCTTTTCTAAGTTAACTACATTTTCAGATTTAATTATATCAACATTATAATCTTTCATATGAGCTTCTAGATCTTGACCAAGTTTTGGTCCAGTAGTACTTCTAACTCCTATAATGTTTTCGATACTTAAAGTATCTAAAACTTGACCACCAATTCTTTCAGCAATCACCCCGGTTTTAATTCCTTTTCTAGCAGCATAGATTGCAGCACTCGCACCAGCAGGTCCACCACCAATAACTAAAACATCATATATGGGTTTTTCATCATAGTTTACTTTGCTAATTCCTAACTTCTTAAGTATGTCATCAAGTGACATTCTGCCGCCATCAAAGTATTCATTGTTTAGAAAAACAGCTGGAACCGCCATTACTTCTTTATTGTCGGCTTCGTCTTTAAATATAGCACCATCAACCATTGTGTGAGTAATATTTGGATTAAGGGCACTCATCATGTTTAATGCTTGAACTACATCGGGACAATTATGACATGTTAAACTAACAAAAGTAGTAAATTGCAAATTTTTATCAATTGATTTAATAAGATCGATATTTGCTTGAGAAATTTTTGGAGCTCTTCCACCAATTTGCAAAATAGCTAATACGAATGATGTGAATTCATGTCCTAATGGTATTCCAGCAAATACTATTTTATTTGGTTTGTCTTTTCTTTCTATAGAAAAACTCGGAGTTCTTTCCAGTTTAGAATCTTCTAGAGATATTCTATTTGTTAGAAACACTACTTCATCAAGAAATTCTTTCATTTCTTCAGATTTCTTGCTTTCATCTAACGATACTTTAATAACAAGGTCGTTTTCAAGCAAGTCAAGATATTGTTTAAGTTGGTTCTTAAGATTTATATCTAACATAGGATTATTAAATCTTTCCAACTAAGTCTAAACTTGGTGTAAGTGTCTCTTTTCCTTCTTCCCACTTTGCAGGACATACTTCCTTTGGATTTTTTCTAACATATTGAGCTGCTTTAATTTTATTAATTAATATACTTGCATCTCTTCCTATTCCTCCAGCATTAATTTCTAATGCTTGAACAACTCCATCCGGATCGATGATAAATGTACCTCTTTGAGCTAAACCGGTTTCCTCTTCAAGAACATCAAAGTTTCTAGAAATAACGTGACTTGGATCACCAATCATAATATATTGAACTTTCTTAATTGCTTCAGAATGTTCATGCCAAGCCTTATGAGTAAAATGTGTATCTGTTGATACTGAATACACTTCAACCCCTAATTTTTTTAAATCATTATATTGTTCTTGCAAATCTTCTAATTCCGTTGGGCAAACAAATGTAAAATCAGCAGGGTAGAAGCATACTATACTCCATTTGCCTTTCATATTTTCATTAGTTACCTCAATGAACTTTCCGTTTTGAAAAGCATCAGCTTTAAATGGTAATATTTCTTTTCCTATTAATGACATATATATTCCTCCTTATGTTGTCTATAGTATTCATTAAAATACTTACTTATACATTGTAATTAATAACAGCCAAAAAAGCAATTAATATGCTTTAAAAAGTTAGCAATGGCTAACATGACAAATATATCGATTTATAATCTATTAATTTATTAAAATTATGGTATAATTAAGAAAAAGAGGTGTTAATATGGAGATTCAAAAAATCGTTCAAAGCGCAAGAGATTATTACAATAATGGTAAGACAAGAGAAGTAGATGAGAGAATTAAACATTTAAAACTATTGAAACTTTCGATAAGCAAAAATGAAAATAAAATTCTAGAAGCGCTAAAAAGAGATTTGAATAAATCTGATTTTGAAGGATTTATGACGGAGCTTGCCCTTCTTTATGAAGAAATAAACTATATTTGTAAACATTTAAAGAAATGGGCTAGACCAAAAAAAGTAAAAACGCCTATTACTCATTTTCCTTCTAAGAGTTATATACATAGTGAACCTTACGGAGTTGTCTTAATAATGAGTCCCTGGAATTATCCTTTCTATTTATCTATGGCGCCTCTTATCGGGGCTATTGCATCAGGGAATACAGTCATATTAAAACCGTCAAACTATTCATCGCAAACATCTTTAATAATCAATAGAATAATAAGTGAAGTGTTTAAAGAAGAATATGTAAGTGTCGTTCTTGGGGGAAGAGAAGAAAATCAAGAACTACTAAATCAAAAGTTTGATTATATTTTCTTTACGGGAAGTCCTAATGTTGGAAAAATAGTCATGGAAAGTGCGAGTAAAAATCTTACTCCTGTATCTCTTGAATTAGGTGGGAAGAGTCCATGTATAATTGACTCATCAGCTGACATTAATATTGCGGCTAAAAGAATTGCATGGGGTAAATTTGTCAATTCTGGACAAACCTGCGTAGCGCCTGATTATGTCGTAATTCATGAATCAAGGAAAGAAGAGTTTATTACAAAAATCATTGATAATATTGAAAAGTTCTATAGTAAGAGTTTTGATAATGATGAATTTCCTAAGATAATTACTAATAGACATTTTCAAAGATTAGTTGATTTAATAGCAAATGAAAAAGTGATTTATGGTGGAAACACTAAGAATAACTCTATTCATCCTACTTTAGTAGAATCTAATTGGAAAAGCAAAATTATGGAAGAAGAAATTTTTGGGCCGATTCTCCCAATAATTACTTATAAAGATTTAGACGAAACAATCAATCAAATAAAAATCAAGGAAAGACCTTTGGCTTTATATTTATTTACTAACGATAAAAATGTAGAAGAGAAAATTGTTAATCAAATTAACTATGGTGGTGGATGCATAAATGATGTTATTGTTCATCTAGCAACACCTTATATGCCATTTGGCGGAGTTGGAAATAGTGGTATGGGTAATTATCATGGGAAATTTAGCTTTGATACTTTTTCGCACAAAAAAAGCATTCTAAAAAAGGCGAATTGGTTAGATATAAATCTCAGATATCCACCCTATAATAAAAGTATTAAAGTCCTGAAAAAATTCTTTAAATAGGCAAACAACTTGATAAAAGAGTTAAATTATGCTATAATAATTATGTAAATGGAGGTATTATAATATGAAAAAATTAATCGAATTACTAAATCGTCAAGTAGCAAACTTTGGAGTTTTCTACATTAAACTTCATAACTATCATTGGTTTGTAAAAGGACCACAATTCTATCAATTACATGAATTGTTTGAAAATCTATATGATGAGATGACTGGTCATATGGATGAAGTTGCAGAAAGAATTTTAATGCTAGAAGAAAAACCTTTGGCTACATTAAAGGAATTCTTACAAGTTGCTACAATTAAAGAAGCATCTGGTAATGAAACAAACATGGGAATGGTTGAAGCTGTTTTAAATGACTTCAAAGTATTGGATAAAGAACTTGCAGATAGTATTAAACTAGCTCAAGATTTAGGAGATGAAGTAACTGTTGATATGCTTCTAGGTATGCAAAGTGGATTCCAAAAACATATTTGGATGTTGAAATCAGTATTAAAATAAAAACTGTAAAGTGGCTTAAGCCACTTTTTTTATGTTCATTGGTATTTCAAAATAATAAATGTTAATCATTTGAAACATATTATTTTTATGATATAATGAACATAAATTAAAGAAGGAGGGCAAGATGCAAGTTGTTAAAAGAAATGGTAAAGTAGAAAAATTTGTAAGAGACAAAATTTTTATTGCACTATTAAAAGCATTTCAAAGTTTAGGCATTATTGATGAATCAATAGTTGAAGAATTGGCGAATATCGTAACTGATAAGATTAAAGCTTTAAAGGTTAGTGAAATTTCTATTGAAGAAATACAAGATTTAGTAGAAAAAACCTTGATGGAAAATAATCATTATGAAGTAATGAAAGCATATATATTATATAGAGAGAAACAGTCTCAAAACCGTGAAAGCAGATGTAATTTCTTAAATGAAATAAATATGGAAGGATTAAAAGAAGTATTAAAGACAATACAAAATAAATATGTTGAAAAAGCATATGACCTAAGAACGTTATACAAGAAATATATTTCATTTAGAAAGCCGATGATTACTGATTTGGAAAAAATCGAGTTACTGATCAAGGCAGCTGTTGAATTAACAACAGAAGATGCTCCAAAGTGGGAGTTCATTGCTGGAGCATTACAGATGTATAGTTTTAATTTAAAACTTAAGGAAAAAGAAGTAAACTTAGAAATTAATAATTTTTATCAGAAAGTCATTTATTTAGCCAATAAAGGGTTATATGGTAAATACATTGTAGAAAATTATACAAAGGAAGAAATTATTGAAGCTTCTAAATTTATAGATTATAACAGAAATTATTTATTGACCTATAGTTCTCTAGATTTATTACTAAGAAGATATGTAATAATGGATTATGATCTTACACCGCTTGAAAATGTTCAAGAGATGTTTTTAGGAATTAGTCTTCATTTAGCATTAAAAGAAAAAGACAAACTTAAATGGGTAAAGAAGTTTTATGATATCTTAAGTAAATTAGAAGTGACTATGGCAACTCCAACCTTATCTAATGCTAGAAAACCATATCATCAATTATCAAGTTGTTTTATTGATACTGTTCCTGATAGTTTAGACGGGATATATAGAAGCATTGATAATTTTGCTAAGGTAAGTAAACTTGGTGGAGGAATGGGCTTATATTTTGGTAAAGTTCGAAGTAATGGTTCTAGTATCCGTGGTTTTAAAGGAGCTGCAGGTGGAGTTATAAGATGGATTAAACTTGCTAATGACACTGCGGTTGCAGTTGACCAATTAGGAGTACGTCAAGGAGCTGTTGCTGTATACTTAGATGTTTGGCACAAAGACATATTAGATTTTCTTCAATTAAAGACTAATAATGGTGATGATAGGAGAAAAGCTCATGATGTATTTCCAGCTGTGTGTTATCCGGATCTATTCTGGAGAACCCTAAGAGATGATATCAATGCAAATTGGTACCTATTTGATCCTCATGAAGTTAAATCTATTAAAGGTTATGCACTTGAAGATTCATATGGCGAAGAGTGGGAAAGTAAATATTGGGACTGTGTTAATGATGAGAGTTTATCAAAACAAGTTGTACCTATTAAAGAAATTATCAGACTTGTAATTAAATCAAGTGTTGAAACTGGAACTCCGTTTACATTTAATCGAGATCATGTTAATAGAATGAATCCTAATAAACATAAGGGAATTATATATTGTTCAAATTTATGTACCGAAATCGCGCAGAATATGAGTGAAATAGAACTTGTATCACGTGAAATAGAAACAGAAAATGGAGAAGTTGTAGTTGTGGAGGTAACAAAACCTGGTGACTTTGTAGTATGTAATTTAGCATCTTTAGCATTAGGAAATATAAACACTAATAATGAAGAAGAGTTATCTGATATCGTTTCAACAACTGTTAGAGCTTTAGATAATGTAATAGATCTTAACTATTATCCATTACCATATGCTCAGGTAACAAATTCAAGATATCGTCCAATAGGTTTAGGTGTTAGTGGATATCATCATATGTTAGCAAAAAATTTAATTAATTGGGAATCCGAGGAACATTTGATTTATGCAGACAAAGTTTTTGAAATAATTAATTATTCAGCTGTAAAAGCTAGCATGGAAATATCAAAAGAAAAGGGCAAGTATGAATATTTTGAAGGCTCTGATTGGCACAATGGTAAATATTTTGATATGAGAAATTATAAATCTGAGAAATGGCAAGATTTAAAAAATGATGTTAACAAATATGGAATGAGAAATGGTTATTTATTAGCAATTGCTCCGACATCTTCAACATCAATTATTGCAACAACAACTGCTGGATTAGATCCAATTATGCAAAAATTCTTTTTGGAAGAAAAAAAGAATGGGTTGGTTCCGCGTGTTGCTCCGGATTTAAATAGTGAAAATTTTTGGTTATATAAATCAGCACATACTATTAATCATGAGTGGACTATAAAAGCATGTGGAGTAAGATCTAGACATGTTGATCAAGCACAGTCATTAAATGTATATATTACTAATGATTATTCATTTAGAAATATTCTTGATTTATACATAATGGCATGGGAAAATGAAGTTAAAACTTTATATTATATACGTAGTAAAGCGTTAGAAGTAGATGAATGTGAATCATGTTCATCGTAAATATATAGGAGGAAAAATATGGATAAGTTAAAAAGAAAAGCATTATTTAATCCCGATGGTGATGTTGAGTTAAACAAGAGAAGAATGATTGGTGGAAATACTACAAACTTGAACGATTTTAATAATTTGAAATATACTTGGGTTAGTGATTGGTATAGACAAGCAATGAATAATTTTTGGATTCCTGAAGAAATTAATTTAAATTCTGATGTTGCTGATTATCGTAAACTCACAAAAGATGAGAAGGTTGCCTATGATAAAATTTTATCTTTTCTAATTTTCTTAGATAGTATTCAAACAGCCAACTTACCAAGTATCAATGAATATATAACTGCAAATGAAGTAAATCTATGTTTAGCTATCCATACATACCAAGAAGCAATACACTCACAAAGTTATGGATATATGCTAGATACAATATGTTCTCCTGAAGAAAGAACTAATATATTATATCAATGGAAAGACGATCCTTATTTACTAAAGCGTAATAAATTTATTGGAGACTTATACAACGAGTTTCAGGAAAAACAAGATAGTAATACATTAGTAAAAACATGTGTTGCTAATTACATTCTTGAAGGAGTATATTTCTATAGTGGATTTATGTTCTTCTATAATTTAGCTAGAAACAATAAGATGTTAGGATCAGCTCAAGAGATACGATACATTAATCGCGATGAAAACACACATTTGTGGCTGTTTAGAAATATTTTACTAGAACTCAAAAAAGAAATACCTGAAGAGTTCACACCAGAAAAAGTTGAAATATATAGAAATATGATTAAAGAAGGCGTTGAGCAAGAAATTGAATGGGGTCATTATGCAATTGGAGATCGTATTTCTGGATTAAACAAACAAATGATAACAGACTATATAAAATATTTAGGCAATCTTCGATGCCGTGGTTTAGGGTTTGAACCCTTGTATGAAGGATTTGAAGTTGAACCTGAATCTATGGCTTGGATTAGACAATACAGTAATGCAAATCAGATCAAAACAGATTTCTTTGAGGCAAAGAGTACAGCGTATGCTAAAAGCTCTGCACTGGTAGATGACTTATAATAAATGTTGCAAATAATTATGAAAAGGTTTATAATATATTTGTAGAACTATTAGGAGGTCTATATGAAAAAAATTTTTAGTTTAATATTGTTTTTTTTAGTACTATTTCTTAGTGGTTGTAATACTGATAAACTAGAATTAGTTGAGATGACAGATGAACAAAAATTGTCGGTATTACAAGAAATGGATATGCCAGAATTTGAAGGCATTAAATTAAATTTAAATGTTGATATTCAAAATACTGGTGAAGATGCTGGAGAGATTTTTATTAAATTAAATTCATATACTAATCTTGCTGAAGATGCTGAATATTTAGAATATTTTGAAGCCGAGTTTGACATTGACATTGACACTATAGATATTTCTGGTAAGGCTATGTTGTTTATAAGTGCGCAATATGCATATTTAGAAACGGATGCAAAATCAGTTACGAATTCTTCTACAATAACATATGAGGGCAAAGAAAAAATGTTTATTCCAGAAACATTAAATGTTGGAGAAGAAATTAGAGCAATGCTTGATTCATTCTCTTTGGGAGATCCAAATGAAACTCCAGATGCTGAAGAATTAGAGGAAATGGCCCCATTATTTGATGCTATGAAAGTTTATCAAGATGATACAAAAACAAAGGTTGAACTAACTCTAACAAAACAAATTTTGACTGATCTATTTGGTATGGATAATTCTCTTGAACAACCAACTGCTAAAGATGTTTTATCTAGTGGTATGTCAATTGCGGGTTCTTTACTTTATTCTATGAATGAAAACACCTCAATTGTAATTACTTTGAATATGAATAATAGTGTTGTTTCTGATATGTTTGTTTCAGTTAATAATTTTGCTATCGTTGATGATGAAGTTAATATAACTGGTTCGATTAGTCTAAAAGTTGAAATGAACGGGTCAGAGCCAAAAGTTCCAACAACTGCAAGTCTTGAATCATATGAAGAAGTTCAAATTTTTACTATTTTGGAACAATTCTTTTTTGCAGGAATTGAAAAGAATCCTATTCCTATAGAGTAAATGAAAAAAGATAATTATCCTAGGATAGTTATCTTTTTATATAAAAACACTAGCCATTAATGATTTATTATGATAGAATATAATATATATTTAAATTAAAATATATCTAGAATAAGGAGTCAAATATGCTTATTAATTATAACATTATATTAATGTCACTTGGTCCTATTGAAGCAACAATATTTGGTTTTGCCTTTATATTTTTATCTACAACATTAGGAGCTGGCTTAGTACTTTTTGTTAAGAAAAAACTAAGCGATAATTTTAATCGAGTATTTTTGGGTTTTGCTGCTGGAGTGATGATAGCTGCTGCTGTATGGAGCTTACTAATTCCTTCAATGGAAGATGCTTCTAATTTAGGTATTACTGCATGGTTACCAGCAACAGTTGGATTTATTATCGGTGCTTTGTTCTTACTATTAGTTGATAGACTTTTACCACATTTACACATTAATGAAGATAAACCCGAAGGTTTAAAAACTAAGTTAAATAAAACTACAATGCTTGTTTTTGCAATAGCATTGCATAATGCACCCGAAGGTTTAGCTGTTGGACTTGCATTTGGTTATGCTCTAAAAACAGGAGATCCGTTACTTTTATCTTCAGCATTAGGTCTGGCTATCGGTATTGGATTACAAAACTTTCCTGAAGGAGCTGCTGTTTCAATTCCGCTTAAAGAGTCTGGTGTAAGCACAAAAAAAGCATTTTTTCTTGGTTCACTAAGTGCGTTTGTTGAACCAGTATTTGCTGCTTTAGGTTTGTTTTTAGCAAGTCAACTTTCTTCAATTATGCCTTGGTTTTTAGGTTTTGCGGCTGGAGCAATGATTTATGTTGTAGTCGAAGAATTAATACCTGAAGCTCAGCTTGATAGTCATAATCATTTAGGAACATTTTCATTCATAGCGGGCTTTATTTTAATGATGATCTTAGATGGTGCATTATAGAAAAAAGCAAATCATTAACTTGATTTGCTTTTAAGTGGAGGAGTACCCAAGTGGCTTTAAGGGGCTCGCTTGGAAAGCGAGTAGATCTTTAACCGGATGCGAGGGTTCGAATCCCTTCTCCTCCGCCATATTAGAATAATAAACTTGATATACATTTATAGTTATCAAGTTTTTTTAATTATTTTATAGCATAATTTGTTATGCGGATGCATTATAATGTTTAAATAGTTGATAGAGTCTAATCAATTAGACTAGCTATATATCATTATTATATATTTCTATTATCAGTATATTTTATTATATTGGAAAAAGTGTTATAATATAATAGGTGAAACAATTTACAATGTCGTAATTATGATTTTAGATAGTATTAGTATTTTGTAGAAAAAATTAAAGTTATTATTTGTAATGACTGTATGGTAACTTTTATCTGTTGGAAACAGTCTAATATGTAAAATATTCAAAAACATTATTAAATTGAAATTTATTAAATTAATAAAATATTTATAAACAAAATTTAAGGGGGTTATTATGGGAAGACCAAAGAATAAAAATGATTTAATATTACAAGCGCAGATAAAATTTGAAGAGATTACTTCTGTTTTAAATAATAGTAATCGCGATGTTCTCGTTAAAGATTTTCATCAGGGTTTTGAAAACAATGGTAAAGAAGCACATTGGAAAAGGGATAAGAACATAAAAGATTTATTGATTCACTTATATGAGTGGCATGAATTATTAATCAAATGGGTTAATAACAATATATCTGGAATTAAAACTAACTTTTTACCAGCACCTTATAATTGGAGTAACTATAAAGAGTTAAATATTGAATTTTGGGAAAAGCATAAACATACTAGTTTTGATGAATCAGTAGCATTATTCAATGATGGACATCAAAGAGCCATTAGTCTTGTTAATGAGTTTAGCCAAATAGAGCTTTTTGAAAAGAGTCATTTTGATTGGGTTGGTGGGTCTTCACTAGGACAATACTTTATATCAACGCTTTCTAGTCATTATGATTGGGCACTAAAAAAAATTAAATTACATTTAAAAAATTGCATTTAATAGTTATGATACAGTTTGACTTTATTATTGATTTTTTATATAATTCATATATAGAAGGGTGATATTAATGAAGAAGTTAATTATATTTATAGCGTTTCTACTAATTATACTAGGCAGTAGCAATCAAATCAATTCAGCAATAGCTCCACCTATTGTGGCTTTTGGTGATTTAGATGGAGTTATTAGAAATATTGATTATTATTCTAATATGGATTATGGTTTTGTCTACACAGAAGATGATATGGATGAATTAAACAGTAAGTATTATATCAATTACTATTTATTCAATGGTAGTAGATTTCATTTTAAAAGAAATCTTAATAACAATCTAATTATTAAGCTTCAACCTCGTAGTGATGAAGATTATATGTTTGTATATATAACAATTGAAAAGATAGGTGAAGGTAACATCACTAATGTTGAGATAAGGGATAATTATATAAACAACATTTTTGTATATAGTGAAAACAACAGATTAAATATGTCGTTTTATACAGAGAAAGATAACTTTCAAGTAGAACAAGAAGAAGTTTATGAAGTATTAAATGATGTTCTTGCTATATTTGGAAAGACTGTTGAGGAATAGCAATTATGAAAAAAGTTGTTTCTATTATAGTATTATTCTTAATTGTTAGTTTATTATCAGGATGTGATTTTATTGATCATCAGTTTTATTTAAGAAAGCATCATAGTTATTCTTCAATTGAAGACTTGTCTGTTAAAATTAATAAGTATCAAAATGATGTTCCGCTTTTTAAATTTAATATTTCTGAAGAAGAACACTATGAGAATATTCAACTGTATGAGCATCGTGATAAGATATTTTGGTCTTATTCATATGCTAGTTCAAATCCACAAATGGGATATAGTTATTTTGTGCTGTTAGAATCTGAAAAGTCTTTAAGTATAGATAATGATAATTTTGGTGACGTTGTTGTTGAGAATGAAGAAATTTTTAATAATATCAAATTTAGATATTCAGTTATTAATCCTAATGATCAAGATAATAGATATACAGTAAACTCCACTGCTTTTTTTGCATTTCAAGATGAATATTATTTTTTAAGTATTATATATTCATATTATCAAGATGAGATTGATGGATATTTAATTATTAAAGACTTTGTAATAAACACCTTAGACTATTTAAATCAAAACCATGTTTAATACATGGTTTTTGTTTTGTATAAAAAATATTGGAATTTCTAGATAATAGTGGTATAATTAATATGAATTAAATAGGAGGAAATGTTTAATGAGCATTATATCAAGAGGTAAAATTGTAAGAAAATCTTTAATTTTGTTTACACTAATATTTGTTATTGCATTCACGATTTCGGGATGTACTAATGTAATTGATGTTACTGGAATTAATGTTGATAAAGATGAAGTGGAAGTGTTTGTTGGAGGTACTATTCAGGTTAAAGGATCTGTAATACCAAGCAATGCTACTAGTAAAAATCTTGAATGGTATAGTAATAATAGTGAAATTGCTAAAGTAAATGATGGACTTATCGAGGGAGTTAGCATTGGTGATACTACAGTTACAGTTAGTCATGGGGATTTTCAAAAAATAATTAATGTAAGCGTAAAGGCACTGGAGTATACACTTACTTTTGATACTGATGGTGGTTCAGTTTTTAGTGAACAAAAACTAGCAGCTGGTGAAGTGCCAACTTATCCTGGTGCACCAGTTAAAGCAAACCATAAGTTTTTAGGATGGTTTGAAGCAGATTTAACAACTGAATTTAATTTTAACTCTACGTTAAAAGAGGATACAGTAGCTTATGCCAAATGGGAAATAAATAAAGTAAAAGTGGTTTTCAAATTAGGCACATCTACTTATGAAGAAGTTAATGTAAATTATGGTGGAAAAGTAGAAGAACCCACAATTCCAACTAAAGCTGGTTACAGTTTTATTGGATGGTATATTAATGAAGAATTATTTGATTTTAATTCTGAGATTACATCACAAATTGAGTTAACAGCAGGGTTTGAACCAAATACAGATACTGCATATACTGTTAAACATTATAAATTTAATATAGAAACAGAAGAATTTGATCTTGTTGAAACAGAGAATCTTACGGGAACAACTGGAGAAACCGTAAAACCTGTTTTAAAAACATATGATGGATTAATGCCAGAAGAAGAATATGAAGGTGTTGTATTACCTGATGGAAGCTTAGTTATTGAAGTACGATATGTTTTGTGGAATTTCTCACTTGAATATGTTTTAAATGGTGGAAACTTTACTTATGAATCAAGAGCTGACATGGTTGAAGACTTTTTAAAAGACTCTGGAGCTGCACTTAAAAGAGTAGACACATTAGCTACGATTGATGGCTATGAAAATTGGAGTCCAATAGATTATCATGAGTTCTTCTTGAATCCTACTTACAAAGATAAATGGATGTGGATACCTAAGTATTTAAGCGTTGTTGGCTCTACAACTAATAAAAATGCATCTAGAGATTTAACACAATCTACGACAGTTTCACAATTTACAAGCAAAAATTCAAATCATGTATATGCTCTAACTTATGAGGTTAGAGGATTCATTCTTGGAAAGAAGTATACTAAAAACGCAAGTTGGATGAGCAGTGATTATTCTGACTATCAATTACAAAATGGTTTTTGGGATACTTTTGTAGAAAACAATGAGATAACCAAGTTTGAAAACCTTAAAGAAGAGCAAACATTGATAACAAATGCTTATAAAGAAGGATATAATTTTGGTGGTTGGTATTTAAATAGTGACTTTACGGGTGATCCTGTTACTAAGATATCATCTAACGCCAAACTCTATGCTAAATGGGTCGAAAAGAATCCGGTTACGGAAATCAAAATTAATAATACTGAAACGGTAATGGAAAAATTTTCAACTTTACAATTATTGTTTGACGTTTTACCAAATGAAGCATTTAATAAGACAGTAGCTTTTAGTTCAACTAATGATAAAGTATTAAAAGTTTCAGATACTGGATTAGTTACTGCTTTGAATGCTGGTACTGCATCGATTGTAATAAAGGCTGTTGTTAGTGGAATAACTGCAACTATTGAATTAACGGTTACTCCACAAGATGATATAGTAGTAAAATACTCAGATAATTTTACAGGAACATTATTTGTTAATGAGGAAACAAGTTTAGAATTATCTGGAGTTGGAGAACTTACTAATTCATCATTTAGCTATGTAAGCAGTAATCCTAATGTGATTTCAGTATCACCTGAAGGGATTATCAAAGGGTTAAGTGTTGGTGTCGGTACGATTGAAGTTAAATTAGCTTCTGATTCCTCTGATTTATTAACGTTAACTATAACAGTGATCGAGGAGTTAAGCGAAGTGAGAATAGATAGATTAATAGATTTAATTCAAAAAGCAAATAATCCTGTTGTAGATACAGTTAATGCAAGTTTATACTATGATGATTGGTCAAGTTTTCAACAGTATTATGATTCTGTTTATGGAAGTGTTAATAAATTCTTATTCGATGGATTAAATTTAGATAAAACAACTTATCTTATAAATCCTGCAGTTCAAACTAATAAAACTGGTGGAGTTAAATCATCAACTGAATTCATTACAGTGCATGATACTGCAAACCTAGGTGGAGGCTTAAAAAATCATGGAGAATATTGGAGACAAACAACTCATAGCACATCCATTCATTTTACTGTTGGAGATTATGGTGTTGTTCAGAGCTTAGATACAAAGTATATAGCTCACCATGCTGGTGATGGCACAGGCACTACCTTTACTTGGACTGATACAGGACTTGCTAGTAATGATAATTTACAACCAGCTATTTCAATTTCTACAAATGGATATTTCACATTTAATGGTTTAGAGTCTACGGTTTTAGCACCTGTAGGACACAATGATGAAATATTGGATGATTCATATTTTTCAAACCTTGGTCCAACATGGAAAATTGGTAGTAATGGAAACTATTATTTAGGTACTCATTGGTTTGTTGACTCTCAAGTAGAAAGAGGAGTTATTGCATCTAAGGGAGGAAATAACAACTCAACAGGAATTGAAATGTGTGTTAATACTGATGGTAATATTTATGATACATGGCAAAGAACAGCTAAACTTGTTGCTCAATTATTAATTGAACATGATTTAGACTTAAATAGAGTAGTTCAACATAATACTTTTACTGGTAAGAACTGCCCTCAATCACTAATCATGTCTGATTATTGGAAAACTTTTATGGAAATGGTAGAATTAGAACATATAGTTATGAAAGATTTTAGTGATGCGAAGATTACATTCACATCTAACAATCCAAATCTTGTATCAAATAGAGGACTAGTTATCGGATGGCCTTCTAAAGCAACATCTGTCACTTATACAGTAGGTGTTGAAATAGATGGTGTGACTAAATCAATTACCCTTGGTTCTGTAATTCCGGGAACTTCTTCTTGGTCACAATTTGATGGATATTTTTCAACAAAATAATTTAATGAGGGCTATATGCCCTCTTTTTATAAAAGGAGTAGTTATGAATATTAATATAAATCCATTTATTTTATTAAGTATTGTAAATATGAAGTTAAGAGATTACTATGATAGTTTAGAAAGGTTAACAGAGGTAGAAAGAGTTAGTTTAAGTGAACTTCTAGAAAAACTAGATAGCATTGGTTATGTTTATTCAGATATTAATAATCAATTTATAAGTAAAAAAGCATAAGTGGTTGTTTTAAATATTATTATTTGATATAATAAGTTGAGGTATATATTATGAAAAAAGCATTTAAAATCGCGTCGATAACAGTTTTAGGTTTACTTATTATAATTGTTGGATATGTTTTATATATGCAGTTTCAGTATTATCGAATTGAGGATAATCTTGATTTGAATAGTCAAATTAATAATAATCAAGATAGTATCGTTACATTAGACACCGAATTAAGTATCTCTACTTATAATATTGGCTTTGGTGCATATAATAGAGAATTTTCATTTTTTATGGATTCTGGTGTCATGCTTGATGGTACTAAAGTGAATGGTAGTGGGTCAAGAGCTAAATCAAAAGATGTTGTACTACAAAATACCAATGGTGCAATTGAAATAATGAATACTTTGAATCCAGACTTTATGTTATTTCAAGAGGTTGATATTAAATCGACAAGAAGTCATAAAGTAAATCAATTAGATATGATAAATAGAAACTTTGAATTTCATGGTAGTGTTTTTGCATCAAATTTTCATAGTGCTTTCTTATTTTATCCGATACTAAATCCACATGGGTCAACATCATCGGGTATAGCTACTTTAAGTAAATACAAGATTGAAAATTCTCTAAGGCGTAAACTACCTATTGATGAGGGATTCTTAAATAAATTTTTTGATCTTGATCGAGCCTTTACTATATCTAGATTTAAAGCTTCAGATAAAGAATTAGTGATAATAAATGTTCATTTGTCTGCCTATGATGAAGGCGGGGTTTATAGAAAACAGCAATTAGAACTTCTTAATACGGTTTTGGAAGATGAACGCGCTAAAGGCAATTATGTTATTGCTGGAGGAGACTTTAATCACGATATTGCAGGTAGTTTAAACTTGTTTGAAACTACTCAGGAGGTTCCTGAGTGGGTCTATGTTTTAGAAGAAGAGGATTTAGCAGATGGCTATAAGTTTGCAACCAGTAATGTAAACCCTACTTGTAGAAGTACAGATTTGGAGTATACAGAAGGTGTAAATTATTCAGTGGTAATAGATGGTTTTATAGTTAGTGAAAACATAGATATAGTTAGTGTTGAAAATATAGTTAAGTTGGGTTTACAAGATGTTAATTTTCTATATAGTGATCACAACCCGGTAATATTGAAATTTAAATTAAAGGGGTAGATTATGGGCAGAAACATTCTTACACCAGGACCATTATTAAACGATGAAGGTGATTTAATCGAAAGTGGTTACAGTAATAGTCTTTGTAAAATATATGAAAGAGACAGGATTAAAGCTAATAAGCTTAGAATCAAGGAATGGGATTATTACTATGTAGGTAATAATGATTATGGAATTGCATTAACTATTGCTGATAATTCTTATATGTGGATGGTTAGTGTTTCAGTTTTAGATTTTGTTAATAAAACCGATATAACAAAATCTTCTATTGGTTTGTTTAGTATGGGCAAGCTGAATCTACCACATAGTAGTAAAACAGGGAATATAGAATTTAGAAAAAAGAATTTTTATTTTAAGTTTACTAATGGTGATGATCGAAGATTAGAAGTTTTTTATAAAAACTTTAAGAACGGAGATTTCTATTGTGACGTTACTTTAAGTGAAACAAGTGAAAATTCGATAGTTCTAGCCACTCCATTTAAGAAACCTAAACATTTCTACTATAATCAAAAAATCAACAATTTAAAAGCAAAAGGATATTTTAATTATTCTGGTAAAGAATACTCACTTGAGAATTCATTTGGCGTTTTAGATTGGGGTAGAGGAGTCTGGACTTATAAAAACACTTGGTATTGGTCTAGTTTTAGTGGGATATGTGATGGGAAATTGGTAGGTTTTAATTTGGGATATGGCTTTGGTGAAAATCCAGAAACAGAGAATATTGTTTTTGTTGATAATGAATATTTTAAACTAGGTGATGTAGAATTTATAATATCTAAAAGAAATAATCAAGAAAAATATTTGGATCAATGGTTAATAAGATCTAGTGATGAAAGCATTCATTTAATATTTGAACCAATACTTGACCGCCATGCCGATACTAATTTGTTAGTATTAAGATCCTTACAACACCAAGTTTTTGGAAAATTTACTGGATATATCAAGACCGGTGATAGAATAATAGTTATTGATCATATGGTAGGTTTTGCTGAAAAGGTTTATAATAAGTGGTAAATGCCATTTGACAATAACATATTAGTTGGATATAATGTATATGCTGCGGGAGGATTGACATGATAATTAGACCATCTACATTAATGAGAAATAACTACAAAGAGATATCAAAATTAGCAAAGAAGACAAAAGGTCCGATTTACTTAACTAAAAATGGTAAAGGTGATCTGATGGTTATGGACATTGATGCCTTTGTAGAAAGAGAAAATCTAATTAACTTTCATGAAAAACTTTTAATTTCTGAAATTAATCACACATCAGGGAATCATGAAATACCATTGGATAAGATCAAAGAAAAGTGGTTAAGTTAATGGTAAACACTTTTTTCACACAAATTGCAGAATTAGATATTGAATACATCAATTATCAAAATGCAAATAAAAACAATGAAGTTGTTGAATCAATAATAGATGAAATTGATAAAATTGATCGAGATATTATTTTTGGTGATAGACTACCAAAAAAAATAAATAGCGAAATAGTATATTATTACTTATTAGTTGATAAATATATTATAATATACAGAAAATCAAAAGAAAAAAAATTGGTGATTAGAATTCTTAACTTAAGGGATGATTATAAGTATATTGAACATTTACTAAATGAAGAAGTAAAATAAAAAATTCATACTAAGGTATGAATTTTTTTAATGATTTTTAATGAATGATAGGAAATTATCAACAAACTTAGTAGTGGTAAACCAAGATGTTACTAGCCTAATCGTAGATTTTTCAGGTCCGGATATCCAGGTTTCAAATGAGAAATTAGTCTTTAATTCTTCAACTACTGAATTATTTAAAGTAATAAATACTTGATTTGATACTTGAGGGTATAAAAATTCTGTGTTTAGTTTCTTTAAACCATTTGCAAGATATTTTGCCATATCATTTGCCTTTTTACCTATCTCAAAGAATAGATTATCAGTAAACAAAGCTTCAAATTGTATTCCAATTAGGTATCCTTTAGCAAGCATTCCACCGTTTTGTTTTATTGAGTGTCTAAAATTACTTTGTAATAGCTTATTTTTAATTATAATAGCTTCACCTATTAGAGCACCATTTTTGGTACCACCCAAATAGAATGCATCAGTTAAACTATTTATGTCATTTAATGATAAATTATTTGAATCGTTAGTTAAAGCCACACCGAGCCTAGCTCCATCTAAATAAAGATATAAATCGAGTTCTTTACATTTTGCAGATAGTGCTTTTAATTCCTCTTTTGTATATAGGGTTCCAATTTCTGTAGTGTTTGATATATACACTAGTTTTGGGATAACCATGTGTTCATCAACATGATTATTAAATACATCTTCTATGTCTTTTGGTTTTAGTTTGCCATCTAATGTTTTGACTAAAAGTATTTTATGTCCAGTACTTTCAATTGCACCGGTTTCATGTACATTAATGTGACCTGTTTCAGCACTAATGACAGCTTCGTAGGGCTTAAGGACATGGCTAATAAAGGTTCTATTGACACTTGTCCCACCTATCATAAAGTGAATGTCAACCTCATCAGAGAAGTACTTTTTAATTTTATCTTTTGCTTTTTCAGAAATAGAATCTAAACCATATCCATTAAACTGTTGATTGCTATATTCGTTCATTAATTTGAATATATTAGGATGGGCTAATTCACTATAATCATTTTTAAAACTTATCAAATTAATCACCTCTAGTATATTATAGCATAAAATAAACAATTTGCTTTAACAAATCAAAAAAAATCAAGTTAGTTGTATTAGGACTTTATTGGCTTATAACTTTATTTATTATAAAAAAGATGTTATAATAGATACAAATAGGAGGTATTATGAATTTTTTAAATGTTACTAGTGAAATAGGTAGATTGAAAAAAGTCATGGTTCATCGACCTGGTAAAGAACTAGAGAATCTTACCCCCAAATGGTTAGAACATCTTTTATTTGATGACATACCTTGGCTGGACAAAGCAAAGGAAGAGCACGATAATTTTGTTGAAACACTAAGAAAAAGTGGGGTAGAAGTATTATATCTTACTGATCTAATGTGTGAGACACTAGATTTTGATCAGAAAGTAAAAAATGATTTTATTAAACAATTCATTGATGAGTCAAATATTTATAGTGAGTCGCTAAAAGAACTAGTGTATGAATACTTATCTAAAATTGATTCAACCAAGGAATTAATTGAAACGACGATGGCTGGTATTAGAAAAACTGATTTAGAAAACTATGAAAAAAGAACTTTGAGCGATTATATTAGAGACTATCCATTTATTTGTGATCCAATGCCTAACTTGTATTTTACTCGTGATCCGTTTTCTATAATAGGTAGTGGAGTAGCTATATCAAGTATGAAGTCAAATGTTAGAAGTAGAGAAACAATCTACGGTGATTATATTTTTAGATACCACCCAGACTACAAAAATCCGAAAATTCAACATTTCTATCATCGCCTAAAAAAAGCTTCCATTGAAGGCGGAGATATTTTAGTTTTAAATAAACATATTGTTGCTATTGGAGTTAGTCAAAGAACCCATCCTTTTGCAATAGAAGATATCGCAAAAGAGTTATTAATAAGTAATGATCATCAGTTTGAAAAAGTGTTGGCTTTTGACATACCAAAAACTAGAGCCTTTATGCACTTAGACACAGTGTTTACTCAGGTTGACACAAATATATTCTTATCACACAGCGATATTCAAGAAGAATTAACAGTTTATGAACTAACTTTAGATTTAAAGAAATCTAAAGTGTTAGTTAAAGAAATTCATAAACAGCTCAAGGATATTCTTGAATACTATTTAAAAAGAGAAATAATATTAATTCCATGTGGAGGCAATGATGTTATTTCTGGAGCAAGAGAGCAGTGGAATGATGGTGCTAACACTTTAGCAATATCTCCAGGTGAAGTAATTGTTTATGAAAGAAATCATATAACGAATGATATTTTAAGAAAACATGGGGTTAAAGTACATACAATAGAATCTAGTGAACTATCAAGAGGTAGAGGTGGCCCTAGATGTATGAGTATGCCATTTGTAAGAGAAAATGAATAATAAAATCTACAGTCCTATTTATGGTTAATATTTTGACCACAGTAATTTTGTTTATCTTGGTCGACTAATTTTAGGTGTAATATCATAATGGATTCAAGGTCAATTTAAGGCTTTATAAAAAAATATTAAGGAGAAAATATATCAATGAAATTTGTAAGTTGGAATGTAAACGGATTAAGAGCATGTATGAAAAAAGGGTTTCCAGATTTTTTTAAAAAGATGGATGCTGATATTTTTGCTATACAAGAAACTAAGATGAAGGAAGAACAAAAAGATTTTGATTTTGAAGGGTATTATGAATATTGGAATTGTGCAGATAAAGCCGGATATTCAGGAACATTAATATATACAAAAGTTAAACCCATATCTGTGCATTACGGACTTGATGGTGGTAAATACAATGATGAGGGTAGAGCTATAACATTGGAGTTTGCAAACTTCTATTTTGTTACTGTTTATTCACCAAATACTAAGAGAGATTTGCTTAGATTAGATTATCGTATGGAATATGAAGATGATTTTAGAAAGTATCTAAAAAGATTAGATCAACATAAGCCAGTTATTATGTGCGGTGATTTAAATGTTGCGCATAATGAAATTGATTTAAAAAATCCTAAAGCGAATGAAAGAAATGCTGGGTTTACTATTGAAGAAAGAACTAAATTTGGAATATTACTTGATAATGGATTTACAGACACTTTTAGATATTTATATCCTGATACAATTAAGTATTCATGGTGGAGTTATATGATGAATGCAAGAAATAAAGGTATTGGTTGGCGTATTGACTATTTTGTAATTAGTGATAGATTACGAAATGATTTAAAAGAAAGTTTAATATATGATGAGGTATTGGGTAGTGATCATTGTCCAGTAGCCATCGAGATTTTTTAAACAAAGCTATTGCTTTGTTTTTTTATTGTTATTCTTGAAAAATATCATATAATAATATATAATGAAGATACAAAGGCTAAAGTAAAATAGGAGGATTCTATGGATCACAAAAGAAATACCAAATTTGAAGCTTTTTTGTTTAATGTTCAAGAAAAGTACAGAAACTATATAATAACCTTTGTTGTTTTAGTTACCATATTAACTTTTATTATTGTTTATTTTACTGGTGGCATAAAACTATCTTACTCACACACAATGTACATAGCCATTTTAGTTGCAGGTATTGGTTTGGGTTGGAAATGGGGAGTTGGTATTGGTATTTTTGCTGGTTTGTTACTTGGCCCTTTCATGCCCATTGATGTTGCTACTGGAGAGCATCAGGAGTATTATGAATGGATATATCGTATGTTTATGTTTGCTTTAGTGGGTTTTACTAGTGGGATTTCTGCTAATTCATTAAGAAATTATATAAATATGGTCATAACATTATATACTCATGATCAACTAACCAAGGTTCCAAATATAAACAGTTTAAGTAGATTAGAAGAAGTTCAAATTGTAGATAAGGATTACACACTGATTTCTGTTATCATAAATAATTATGATAGTATTGTAAGTATTCTCGGACAAGACATTTATTCAAAGCTATTTAAAAAAGTATATGATTCTTTAAAAGCAAAAGTTAGCTATGATACTACTATTGTTCAAGCTGATAGAAATAAACTATGGATAGTTATTAAACATAGCGATTTAGAACAAGATGTTTTAGAAATAGTTTTAAAACTTGAACATTTTTTAGAAGTTGAAGATATTCCACTATATGTTGAATACTCTGTGGGTGGAGATATTTTAAGAAAAAACAAAAAGATTACTGACTTAAATACATTTCAAAGAGCGGACGCGCTAGCTAGAAATGCTTTAAAACATAATGTTAAATATTTAATTGATGATAAAAAACATAAGATAAATCGTTATGATATTAAGCTAATTGGGGAGTTTGCGCTTGCTCTTGAACAGAATCAAACATTTCTAGTTTTTCAACCACAAATTAATATTAAAACTAGAGAGCTTACAGGATTTGAAGCCTTGATTAGATGGAATCACCCAGAGATGGGAATTATTTACCCAGATAGTTTTATTCCATTAATAGAAGAAACCCAAATTATTCATGATCTTACAATGTGGGTTTTAGATAATGTGATTTTAAAAGTTAAAGAATTAAAAAAACAGAATATTAATTTACCAATTTCTATTAATATTTCCCCTAAAAATTTGTTAGATAGTAGTTTTTATGAAAAAGTATTAAACAAGATAAGAACAGCTGATATTGATCATCGATTAATAGAACTGGAAATAACTGAATCTGCGGTAATGAATAATCCTCAAGAGAGCTTCAATATGTTGAAAAGATTTAGAAATGAAGGGATAAGAATTTCATTAGATGATTTTGGTAGAGGATACTCATCATTAGCGCATTTGAGTGAAATAGAATTAGATGTTATAAAAATAGATAAGTTTTTCATAAACAAAATGGAGAGCAGTCCTAGTCATGGATATGTTGTTAAGGCGATAATTGAAATTGCCCATAATATTGGATGTAGTGTTATTGCTGAGGGAATAGAAAATGAAAATATATTAAAAATACTTGATAAATTTAATTGTGATTTGGGTCAGGGATTTTATATAGCAATGCCAATGAATGATAAAGATTTGAATATTTGGATAGAAGATTATGCTAAAAATATTGATAACCGCATTTAAACCTTTTGGAGATATTGAAGATAACTCTTCACTTAGAGTGATTGAGAAAATTAACAATAGTGGTAATGCCATAATTATAAAATGTATTTTGGATGTTGTATATGATAGATTGATTTTTGAAGATTTATTGATCAAGTACCAACCAGATATTTTACTACTTTGTGGACAAGCTGCAGGTCGTGATAAAGTCACACTTGAACAAATTGGCATAAATTTTATTCATTCTACTCAAAGTGATAATGATGGATTAGTAATTAGTAATGAAAAAATTCTTATTGATGGTGAAGATGCTTATTTTAACACTGTGAATTCAGCAAATATAGTTCGTCTTCTTGAAAAAACACATCCAGTTAAATTATCACTTTCTGCAGGAGGATATGTTTGTAATTACGGATTCTATACTGCCCTTCATTACGCTAAAAAAAATCAATTAAACACGAATATTGGTTTTATTCATTTTCCACTATTTAGCGGTCAAACAAGCAAAAATTATCCATCACTAGATTTAAATATAATGGTAGATACAATGAATAAAATCATAGATTTATTGATCAAGGAGAAAACATGCAAAGTATAAAACATTTGTATAAAATCGGACGAGGACCATCAAGTTCACACACTATGGGGCCATATTACGCCTGCTTAGATATAAAACATTATTATGAAGATGCTGATGAAATAGAAGTTACGCTTTATAATTCGTTAGCATTAACTGGCGAAGGCCATTTAACGTATTCGGTAATTGAAGAAACTCTTAAAAACTATAGAGTTACATTCAAAACAAAGATTGATTTAAACATGCATCCTAATACTATGATTTTTAAAATTTTTAAAAATAAGCTATTCATTGAGGAAGTTATGTACAAGTCTATTGGCGGTGGAGATATCTTAAAAAATGATGAAACCTTTGAAAAAGTATATATTTACCCGCATAAAAACTTTAAAGAAATTAAACAATATTGTGAAAGTGAACATATTGGATTATACGATTATCTTAAAAGATATGAAGCTGAAGATATTGATGCTTATTTAAAAATGGTTTGGAATCAGCTAAAGCAAACTATAGAAACAGGTTTAAATGCAGAGGGTATTCTTCCAGGTAAACTTCAAGTTCAAAGAAAAGCTAAAGAACTATATAATCAAAAGCATTCTAAAGAAACTGATTCAATGAAAGAATATCGTTTAGTTAGTTCATATGCTTTTAGTGTTAATGAGGAAAATGCATCTGGTGGAATAATTGTAACTACTCCAACATGTGGAGCAAGTGGTGTTTTACCTGCCGTTTTATATTATATGCACAAAGATTTAGGTTATAGTGAAGATGATATAATTAAAGCTTTAGGTGTAGCGGCAATTATTGGTAATGTTGTAAAACACAATGCAACAATAAGTGGTGCTGTTGGAGGATGTCAAGCAGAAGTAGGAACAGCATGTTCAATGGCTGCTGCAGCACATGCTTCATTGTTAAGCACAAATCTTACTCAAATAGAATATGCTGCTGAAATAGCATTAGAACATAATTTGGGACTTACTTGTGACCCGATTGATGGCTATGTACAAATACCATGTATTGAAAGAAATGCGGTAGCAGCAATTAGAGCAATGAGTGCATCACAAATAGCCTATTTCTTAAGTGGATCTAGAAAAATCTCTTTTGATATGATTGTTAAAACGATGTTACAAACAGGATTAGATATGCATCCTAAATATAAAGAGACATCTGAGGCTGGTATGGCATATTTTTATAATAATTTAAATGATTGATTAATTTCAATCTTTTTTCAAGTTGTAAATCTAGCTAGTTTATAGTATAATTTATGTATATAGGAGAGTTATAAAAATATGACGACAAACTCATTTTTAAATACAATTTCTGTGATTAAAGACAAACCAGAAGTTGGTTTTAGTGTTGTAAAGACAAAAATAAGTACAGACTTAGAAGATAATGAAGTTTTAATTAAGGTAATATATGCATCATTTTGTGGGACGGATTACCATTTATATAAATATGACGATTGGGCAAAAAATAGAATAAAGCTTCCGATTACGGTTGGACATGAATTTTGTGGTTCGGTTATAAAGGTTGGTAAAAAGGTTTCAAGAGTTAGAATTGGTGATATCGTAAGTGCTGAAACTCATATTATTTGTCATAAATGTGAATTTTGTTTAAGAGGCGATGGCCACATTTGTGAGAATACCAAGATTATTGGAGTTGATACAGAGGGATGTTTTTCAAATTATGTAAAAATACCTGAGGAAAATTGTTTTGTTAATAGCAAAGAAGTTAATCCGTTATATTTATCAGTTCAAGAACCTCTAGGTAATGCAGTTCATACATTGGCACATTTTGATATAATTAATAAAGATGTTGCAATAGTTGGTTGTGGGCCAATTGGTTTGATGGGAATAGCTGTAGCTAAGGCATATAATGCTAAAAAGATTATTGCAATTGAAGTTAATCAATATCGTAGGGATTTAGCTTTAAAACTAGGTGCTGATGTTGTAATTAATCCTTTGGAAGTTAACGTAATTGATAAGGTCATGGAACTAACCAACAATTTGGGGGTTGATGTAGTAGGTGAATTTAGTGGTAATAAAGTAGCAATTGAATCAAGTTTTAAGTATATCAAAAAAGGTGGAGGAATGAGTTTACTTGGAATACCTTCTAAAAATATTGAAATAGATCTAGCAAACGATATTGTTTTTAAAGGTATATCAATTTATGGGGTTACAGGCCGAAGGATTTATGACACATGGTATAAAGTTAAAGATTTGATTGATAGCAACAAATTGCCACTTGATTTAATAGTGACCCATATTATGCCACTAAGTAAAATTAATGAAGCCAGCGAAATTATGGGTAGTGGGAACTGTGGAAAAATCGTATTAATACCGGAGGTAGTAGATGAATAAATACAAAGTATTTGAAGATAAAGTTGAAAACTTAAAAAAAGATGGTGTTTATAGACATCTACCAGTAAATAATGGTATTTGTGGGAATGTTATATATTTAAATAATAAAAGAGTTGTTAATCTATCGAGCAATAATTATCTTGGATTAGCAAGCAATAAACAAATATTGGATAAAGCAATTGAGGCGTCTATCAATTATGGAACTGGTGCTGGAAGTGTTAGAACGATCGTTGGTAATACTGATATTTTAGAAGAATTAGAAGAACTTCTAGCAAAGTTTAAGCAAGAAGAAGCTGTAACTGTTTTTCAATCAGGACTAAATTGTAATATTGGAACGATTCAGGCGATAACTGAGAAGGGTGATTTAATAATAAGTGATGAGCTGAATCATGCTTCTATAATAGATGGGGTTAGGCTATCAAGAGCTGATAAAGCAATCTACCGTCATAATGACATGGCTCATTTAGAAGATATACTAAAAGAGAAACGAAATAATTACAATACTGTTTTAATTATTACAGATGGTGTTTTTTCGATGGATGGAGACATTGCCGATCTTAAGTCTATTGTAAAATTAGCCAAAAAGTATGATGCTTTAACATATGTTGATGATGCACATGGAAGTGGTGTTTTAGGTAAAAATGGTAGGGGTACTATTGACCATCTTGGACTACATGGTGAGGTTGATTTTATAGTCGGAACTTTAAGTAAGGCTATAGGATCAATTGGAGGGTATGTAACAAGTAAAAAAATTGTTAAAGAATGGTTATTACATAGATGTAGACCGTTATTATTTTCTACAGCTTTACCACCTGCAAGTATTGTGGCTTCAATTGAGGCAATAAAGATTTTAATGGAAACAGAAGAATTTACAAATCGTTTATGGAGTAATGCAAAATATTTTAAAGAAAAAATGGCAAAATTAGGTTTTGACTTAGGTTGTAGTCAAACTCCAATAACTCCAGTCATGGTTGGTAATGAGGCGATGACAATGAAGTTTTCTAAAATGTTACTTGAAGAAGGAGTATTTGTTTCAGCAATTGTCTTTCCGACGGTTCCTTTAGGTAAAGGAAGGTTAAGAGTAATGATTAGTGCTTCTCATACTATTGAAGATTTAGATTATTCTATTCAAAAATTTGAACAAATTGGTAAAGAATTAAATATTATTTAATTGTAAAAAACTTCATACATATATGAAGTTTTTTATATGTCAAAACAAAAATTAAATAAATCATTACTAGTAAATTTATATATCAAAAAAGTATGAAAATGTTTTCTTCAAATAATAGTATATTTTTATTGCTTTTTTTAAAATAAAGAATATAATCTTCTTATCAAAAATATATTGGAGGATTTGATAGTGAAAAAAGAAGTTATCGAGTTGATCGATTTAGTAAAAAAATATGACGATGATACAATCGTAAATGGTATTAATCTTAAAGTTTATGATAATGAGTTCTTAACATTACTAGGACCATCTGGTTGTGGTAAAACAACGACTTTAAGAATGATTGGTGGATTTGAAACCCCCGACAGTGGAAGTATAATTATCAATCAAAAAATATTTAATGAATTACCACCATATGCAAGGCCTGTAAATACCGTCTTCCAACGATATGCACTATTCACGCATTTAAATGTTTTTGATAATGTTGCCTTTGGACTAAACAATAGAGGATATAGTTATCAACTCAACTTCTTTGGTGAAGAATTTATTAAATCTGAATTAATTAGAGAAAAAAAGGAAGTAACAAATAAGGAAATCAAAAATAAAATTAAAGATCTTATTGCTATTGAAGTCACTAAAGCTTTAACATTAGTTAAATTAGCAGGTTTTGAAAAAAGGAAAGTTAATCAGATGAGTGGTGGACAGCAACAAAGAGTTGCATTGGCTAGAGCAATCATAAATCGCCCGCAAATACTTTTGCTAGATGAACCCCTATCAGCATTAGATTTAAAATTAAGACAAAATATGCAATATGAATTAAAAGAAATTCAAAAGAAATTAGGAATTACTTTTATTTACGTGACTCATGATCAAGAAGAAGCAATGACTATGAGTGATAGAATAATCGTTATGAAAGATGGAGTGATTCAACAAATGGGGACACCTAAACACATCTATAATGAACCGGTTAATAGATATGTTGCAACTTTCATTGGCGAATCTAATATTATTCCCGGAGTTTACATTACTAAAGACAAAGTTAGATTTATGAATGTTGATTTTGATTGTATGGGTTATAATTTTAAAGATAATGAAGCTGTTGATGTTGTAATTCGTCCAGAGGATTTTGATGTTGTTGATATGGATAAAGCAAAACTTATTGGAGTAGTTAAGTCGACAATATTTAAAGGTGTACACAATAAATTAATTATCGATATAAATGGTGTTGATTTCGAAGTAAATACATATGAAAACTATAATGTTGGTGATAGCATTGGTTTAAAAGTTGATCCATATGAAATTCATATAATGAAGGTAAATGCAAATGAATAATGCATTCAAAAAAATGTCCACTCCATATTTAGTATGGTTGTATATATTAGCATTATTTCCAGTAGCTATAATGTTCATCTTGATATTTATGAATAATGAGGGTATGAGTTTGGATGAGGCGAGTTTTACTTTTAGTAATTTTGCCGCGCTTGGTGAACCGGGCAACATAGTTGCTTTCATAAATAGTTTTAAATTTGCTATTATTTCTACAATTGTAATTATTATTATTGGATACTTTGTTGCATATAGAGTTTTTAGATCTAAGTTTAATAATAAATTCTTTGTTCTAACAATATTAATATTACCAATGTGGAGTAATTTATTACTTAGAATTGAAGCATTGGGAAATATAATGGAACCAAACAACATATTAGTGGATCTGCTGAGCAAAATCAACATAGATTTATACATTAATATTAAAGGTACAGAGTTGGCTATTATTATTGGATTTGTGTTTACTTATCTACCATTTATGATTTTGCCTATATATACAGCATTAGAAAAAATCGATCCGTCATTAGAAGAAGCAGCATTAGATCTTGGAATTCCAGGTATTAAGAAGTTTTGGAAGGTAATAATACCGATGAGTTATAAGGGTATAATAACAGGATCAATTCTTGTATTCTTACCAATATTAAGTGGATTTGCAATACCTAAAATATTAGGCAAGGGTAATATTATATCATTAGGAGAAGTTATTGAAAGATCATTTATGAACATGTCTTACAATATTGGATCACTTTTTGCAATAATTATTCTTATTTTGATATTAGGTTCTATTATAATAATTAATAAAATAGACAAGGAAGGGGAGTTATTATTATGATGAAATACGAAAAAGCAACCCTTCAAGATTATGGATTTAAAGACTATTCACAACTGAAGAAAATTTATAGTGTTTTAAACAAAATTATGTTAACTATTGTTATTTTAATGTTATACCTATCAGTTATAATAATAGCTATTCAGTCATTTAATTCAAGTACAGACTTATCTGTTTTTAATAAATTTACGTTTAAGTGGTATACAGAAATATTTAGCAATAAAATGTTGACTAATGCAATTAGTAATACATTTGTTGTGAGTATATTTGCAACGCTTCTGGCAACTATATTAGGCACTTTAATTGCTATAGGGATAAACTCTTTACCACAAAAGAAAAAACAAAGAATGATATTACTTAACAATATCCCATTACTTAATGCTGATATTGTAACGGGAATAAGTTTAATGTTTGTGTTTAGTTTATTAATGCCAATATTTCCCTATATATTTGGATTTCCAACATTATTAATGGCTCATTTATTCTTTACTTTACCATATGTCATTCTATCAGTTTTACCTAAACTCAAAGAAATGGATCCTAATATAATGGATGCAGCCACTGATTTAGGAGTTAGACCGTATAGAGCATTAACTAAAGTGATTGTACCTGCAGTTAAATCAGGAATATTTGCTGGAATGTTACTTGCTTTCACAATGAGCTTTGATGATTTTGTTATTAGTTATTTTACAACAGGGAATGATTTTGATAACTTATCAATTTGGATTTATAGTAGTATAGGTAGAAAGAGTTTAACTCCATCAGTATACGCATTTTCTACATTACTAACAGCATTCACTTTGATTAGTTTAACAATATATAATAGTTTTAATAAAAATAAGGTGAAAAAATAATGAAAAAATATAGATTATTTTTATTATTTATTACTTTATTAACTGTTCTAGTTACAAGTGGATGTTCTTCTCAAAATAAGTTACTAATACTTAATTGGGGAGAGTATATAAGTGAAGAAGTTGTTGAAATGTTTGAACAAGAATACGATGTTAGAGTTAGTATAAGTTTGGCAGATTCAAATGAATTATTTTATTCTAAAATAAAAGCAGGTACAACAGCTTATGATTTAGTAGTTCCATCAGACTATATGGTAGAAAAAATGTATGAAAAGAACTTGCTTCAAAAAATTGATTATTCTAAATTAACTAACTATGATAAAGTACTCAACCCTTTTATGCCAGGAGTAATTGATATTCAAAGCAAAATGTTTACAGATAGTAGTAATTATGCAGTCCCATATTTTTGGGGTACATTTGGTTTAATGTATAATAAAAACAAGCAAGGACTAAAGGAGGCTGTAACATCAAAAGGCTGGGAAGCCTACTTTAATCCAGAAAATTTGCCATCAGGGACAAAAGTTGGAATGTATGATGTACCAAGATTTGCATATGCAGCAGCACTACTAGCAAGTGATATGAGCCCAAATCTTGAAACAAGTGAATCCTTAAATGTAGCCAAAAGTATGTTATCAAGAGTTAAATTTGCTGAATGGGGCACTGATACTTTAAAAAAAGGTGTAGCTAATGGAAATTTAGATTTAGCATTTGTCTATACTGGTGATTTCCTTGATATGTTATATGTAAAATTAGATGATGGAAATACAATTGAAGATATTAATTTTGATATTTATATTCCTGATCAAACAATTGCATTTATGGATGCGCTAGTTATTCCTAAAAAAGCAAGAAATGTTGAAATGGCACATGCATTCATAAATTTCATGTTACGACCTGAAATAGCCTATATGAATGCATCTGTTATTGGGTATGCCACTCCATTACTAAACTCTTATAATCAAATTGTAAATTATCAAGGAAATGATGAATGGTTAAGTAGTTGGGCTTATGCAACAAAGAAGTATTATCCGATACTAGATGTTGCTAAGGGGATGCCTATTGCTAACTTAGAAAGAGATTTTCTAACAAAAATTAACAATATGGTAAATAATGTAAAAGTGAATAACTAAAAAGAAGTACAACCATTAACGGTTGTACTTTTAAATATCTAAATCTTTAAGTGGTTTTGGTTTATAATACAGATATCCCTGATAAGCATAACACCCAAGTTTTTTTAAGTGGTCTAATTGTTCGGAGGTTTCTACACCTTCAGCAATTGTTTTAATTCCAATTAAATTACTTATTTCTATTGAATACCTAACAATTGCTTCATCAATATTATTATCTAATAAACCATCAATAAACATTTTGTCAATTTTAAGATAATCTAGAGGCAAAAGTTTAATATAAGTAAGTGAAGAATATCCTTTTCCAAAATCATCAATTGCAATTTTTATGTTTCTATTTTTAAGCTTATTAATTTTACTAATTGTATCCTCAAAATCTCTAATTGCTATCGATTCGGTAATTTCAATTGTAATTAGGCTAGTATCAATTTCATATTCATCAAATATTTCAAATAGTATATCACAAAACTTTATATCATTAAAAAATAGAGTAGAAATATTAATGGAAACCGGGAATGGCTGCTTATTCGAATCAATTCTCGATTTTAAGTCCCTGCAAATATTTGTAATCATTATTTTATCTAGTTGATCAATTAGCTTAAGTTCCTCAGCAGCAGGTATAAATAGATTTGGAGAAATCAGTCCATCAACAGGATGATTCCATCTAGCCAAAGCTTCATATGAGAAAACATCGTTACTTTCCGTTAAAACCTTTGGCTGATAGTGGACTACAAAGTCGTTATTATTAATTGCATCTTTAAGTTCATCAACTAATACATATCTATTACTAAAATATATATTAAAGTCAGGTTCAAAAATTAAGTAATTGTTTTTCCCCTTTTTTTTGGCTTCATACATTGCAATATCAGCTTTTTTAAGCAGTTCTTCAATTGTAGTGCCATGGTCTGGGTAAATTGATGCTCCCAAGCTACAACTAACACTCACTATTTTTTCACCTATTGAGAAAACTTCATCAATTGTTTTAATTATTTTATTTGCTATTTCATGTAAATTTATTTTTTTATCAATATTATTAACTATAATTATAAACTCATCACCAGACAAATGTATAATTAAATCATCTTCATTAATAATGGATTTAAGTCGATCAGCAATTTGTTTCAATAATTGATCACCATTAAAATGCCCTAAATAGTCATTTACTAATTTAAAATCATCTATATCCAAAAACATTAAAGCGCTTTGTTGGCTATCTTTTACTAAACGATCAATATCACAAAATGTATTGTCCTTAGATTCAAGCAAGTCACTATAATTATTTTTAAGTAAAAATGTTCTAGTTGGAAGATTAGTTAGTGAATCATAAAAAGCGAGTCTTTCAAGTGTTTTCTTAGTTTGTCTGCTTTCTTTTATTTGCTCGTTAATTCCCATAATTATGAGAACTACGGCTAGGATGAATAAAAGAAGTAAAATATCAGAGATTATACCGGCATCTCTAAATTGATTTATAAAAAATCACCAAACTTATTGATGCCATAACCCACAAAGAATAAACGATTTTCTTATTATTTGTATTGCTGCCAAGAAGAATACCTTCTAATGTAACAATTAAAAGCATACCTCTTAAAAAGTAAGTTAATGTATCTATTTGAACTGTAAGAGTTTTTAGAATAAAAAAGGAAGTAAAAAGAAATATTATGAAAACTATTAAGAATACTATATTAAATTTTTTATTCATTGGATACCTCTATTCTATTTCGTCATAGAATGAAAAAATCCTACCAGAATTTTTCGCATTATACATTGCTTTATCAGCCTTGCTGATCAATTCTTCTGTGTTCGTTGAATCTACTGGGTATTTAGCAATTCCTACGCTACAGATTACTTCAATATCTTCATTGTTTATTTTCGCAAATCTATTTATTGAATTAATTGAAGTGATAAGATTTTCTTTTGAAATATTATCTTTAACAAAAACAACAAACTCATCTCCCCCATATCGAGAAATAATTTGACCTTTAAACGTTTCTACTAATGTTTTAGCAAAAGTAACAAGTAACTCATCTCCAGTTTTATGACCCAAAGTATCATTGATAGTTTTAAAATTATCAATATCAATAAATAACATGTAAAATTGATCGAAAGTATTAAGAAGTAAGTTTTTTACCTTTTCAACAAAGTAGGTTCGGTTATAAAGGGCAGTTAGTGAGTCCTTTTGAATCATCAATAAAAATTTTTTGTTGATGGAATCTATCTCATCTAAGCTTTTAAACACACTCACATAATTGGTAATTTCCCCAAAATTATCTTTTATAGAAAAAATATTAATCCATTGTGGATATAACACCCCACTTTTTTTCCTATTCCATACTTCTCCTTGGAAGCTACCCTTTTTATTAATACTATTATACATTGAATTATAGAAGTCTATTCCATGTAAACCGGATTGTAGGATTTCTGGGGTTTTGCCAATTGCTTCTTTTTTTGTGTATTCAGTTATATCAGTAAAAGCATTGTTAACCCAAATTATTTTTCTGTCAGCATCCGTAATAAAAACCCCATCACTATTGTGTTCAATAATTTTTCTAAACATACGAAGTTCTGTTTGGTTTTCAACTTCTCTAGTTGTATCAGTATAAAACACTTGTGTACCAACTACTTTTGAATTGTATAAATATGGTATTGCAAAAACATTGCAATTAAATATATGTTTATTTTTTGTAATTCTCTTTGTATCTACATTTATAACTTCACCATTAAATATTTTATTATAATTTTCTTCTAATTCAAATACATAATCATCAGGAGCAATAAAATCAGATATTTTCTTAAATTTAACCTCATCAAGTGTATAACCGAACATTTTAGTAAATTCTTTATTAATGGTTAAGACTTTATGGTTTGAATCGATTATGCATATAGCACTGGGTATGTCTTCAAAAATATTGGCATTATAATCACTTACTATAATGTCGGTATCTTCTGGATATATTAGTAGACTTAGTAGTAAAGTATCATCTATGTCTAAGTAATTAATTGCACCAAGTGCCGAGAAGTTGCTTTTGTTTTTTTTAACACCCTGAAATTTAAATGCCTTAGGTAAATCATAACGAAGATCATGCAGTACATTAATAACAAATTCATCATTTGTATTGACTAAATCCAATATTGAAATATTATATATTTCCTCAATAGAAAAACCATAGAATTTTGCAAATGCTTCATTAACTTCAACAATAGCACCACTACCTGGATTAAATACGACGTTTGGGATTTTGTTTTGTTTGAACATTTGTTCATAAAGTTGTAATTTGTTCATATTTAACCTCCTGGGTTAGTTACAATTATATTATACCCTGTAATAAGGCAATATACACTTTAACTAATTATATTATAACATATTTGTGAGTAATTCGCATTAAATACATATCTTACAAAATCTTTACAAACTTTTACAATAGTATGATATTTTTATAGTTTTATATTTGATATACTTAAGGTGTAAATTAAGAGAAGGAGAAAAGAAATGAAAAAAATTCTAAGTTTAATGTTTTTGTTTTTATTGGTATTGGCTGGGTGTTCAAAGAATGAAGATCCAAGTATAACAGTGTATACAAGAGATACTCATAGTGGGACTCGTGATGGATTTTTCACAATTATTGAATTTAAAGATGCAATAAAAGATAATAATGTTCTAACAGAAGGTTACGTAGAAGTGGCAGGAAATGGAGATATGATATCCGCTTTAAAAAACGATGAATTTGGTATTGGATATATTTCACTTTCAAGTTTAGCTACATCTGGGCTAAAAGGTTTGTCTTTTAATGGGGTGAATCCAACAGAAGAAAACGTTATAAGTGGAGAGTATGAATTATTCAGAAATTTTAACTATGTAACCAGAATTAATTTTGATAACGACAAAGAAGAAGAACTTGTTGAAGCATTTGTTGCATATATGGGAACCGTTGAAGGTAAAGCAACAATTGCAGGAAAAGATGGTATTGTAGAAGTAAAATCTACTGATAAATCATGGAATGATATTAAAGAGAAATATTCAGTAGTGAACGAAGATAATAGTGATATTACAATTAGATTTGGTGGATCAACTTCTGTTGAGAAAGTAGCAAGAGCACTTTCTGCGGATTTCAGTAAAAAAGCAGGTAATTTTAAATACGAGCATAATCATACAGGTAGTAGTGATGCGTATATAGGGACTCAAGGTGATGGAAAAGATGGAAATAACAAAATGCATATAGGATTCGCATCAAGAGAATTTAAACTAACATCTGATGAGCAGTTAAGCAATGGTACATATGGAAAATTATGTGTGGATGCAATTGTTGCAGTTGTTAGTCCTAATAACAAGATATCAAACATTACCAATGCGGAGTTAAAAGATATTTATAGTGGAAATGTTGGAAAGTGGAGTGAATTAGAATAGATTTCATCTATTCTATTTTGTGATTATGGTTGTAGATAAAACAATAAATAAATATGACAAAAAGAGTAATTATGATAAAATTATGCACCTCTTACTTAAGTTTATTACTTTATTATGTGCATCAAGTATTATTTTAATTGTTATTTTTATATTTTATAAAGGAATTAAGCCATTTACTAGTGAATATTTAATTAATGAAAACATGTATAAAGTTGATTTTGTTAAATTTTTGTTTGGCAAAACATGGTTTATTAATCCCAATATTTATGGGGTTGGTTTTATAATCATCAATACTTTTTATATAGTTATAATATCTTTAATAATTGCAAGTTTCATTTCAGTTATAACAGCACTTTTTATTGCAAGGATTGCACCTAGAATTCTTGCTAAGGCAATGACTTATGTAATCGAAATGTTAGCTAGTATACCTTCAATTATCTATGGTGTATTTGGGGTTGGTTTTATTACTAAACTTGTAAAGAATTTATCTAGTTTATTTGGTTATCAAAGTGCAGGGGGAATATCTACATTAACCACAATAATTGTTCTATCAATTATGATAATACCAACAGTTACTATGATAAGCATAACCAGTATAAAGGCTGTTAAGAATGATATTATCAATGGTTCACTTGCACTTGGAGCTACGAATACACAAACAAATTTTAAAGTTGTTCTAGTAAGTGCTAAAAGTGGAATATTTTCTGGGATAATTCTTGGACTGGGTAGAGCATTAGGTGAAGCAACCGCAATATCTATGGTAATAGGTAATAAGGGTAGTGGACCCACTTTTAACTTTTTTGACACTTCAAGAACTCTAACATCAACAATTCTTTTAGGAATTAAGGAAACTACCGGTTTAGATTACGATATTAGATTTTCTGTGGGTATTATATTAATAGTAATTATAATTGCTTCAAATTTGTTGTTAAATTATATAAAAAAAAGAATGGGTAACTTACAATGAAAAAATATAAGAATTATTTTTTGAATACCTTTACTTATGTACTATCTTCTTTTGGGATTTTAATATTAGGATTATTAATATACTTTATTTTTTCAAATGGAATTAGCAGTTTATCAATAAGTCTTTTGAAAAACGATTATCAAGCAGTTAATTATAATGCTAAGTTAGTTGAGGATATAAATTTCCATTACTACACTGATCCAAACTATGAAAAAGGACACTTTTCTAGTAAGTGGGGAGTTGTGTTAGAAGATAAGATTGATAACCAAAAAAAACCAATTGTTGTTGTTTCATATTTAGATAACTCATCTCCACTTCGAAATATGCAAGATATTTCCTCTCGTCAAATAGTGAGAATTAAAGAAGAAATGATAATAGAGAAAATTATTATGGAAAATGATGAAGGTAATTTAATTATTTCACTATCTAAAGAAGGCGCAAGTAGTATTGTTAACAAAATGGATGAGGGAATAGTGATAACTGATATGTTAACAAGAACTGAGGGTGGAGGAATTAGATCATCATTAATTACTACCTTATATTTGATTTTTTTAACATTAATTATTTCTTTACCTTTAGGAATAGCATCTGCAATTTATTTAAGTGAATTTGCTCCAAATAATAGATTTACTAGATTTCTAAGAAGTTTAATAGATATGATAAGTGGGATTCCTTCTATAATTTTTGGTTTAGTTGGCGCTGTTGTTTTTATTCCATTCATGAATGTATTAATAAATTCAGATGGAGGGAGTATTGCCTCTGGGGCATTAACTCTTTCTATAATGCTTTTACCCATCATAATTAGAACAACTGAGGAAGGTATTAAAATTGTTCCAAATAACTTGAGGCATGCTTCTTTAGCTCTAGGAGCAAATTTAACCCAAACTACTTTCAAAGTGGTTTTGCCAAATGCATTAAGTTCAATTTTAACAGCAGTATTATTGTCAATCGGAAGAATTATTGGTGAAAGTGCTGCTTTAATATATGCAATTGGAACAGTAATATCTGATGAGGTTAGTATAAATATGAGATCTACTAGTTTATCAGTTCATATTTGGAGTTTAATGAGTGGTGAAAATCCTAACTTTGAGGTTTCATCAGCAATAGCCATTATAATATTAATTATAGTTTTTATATTAAGTGCATTAATCAAAATATTATCGATAAATTTGAACAAGAGGTTAACATAATGGAAAAAATCATAAGTGTAAATTCCGTAGATCTAAAGTATGGGTCAAAAGAAGTATTAAAAAATATTAATATGAGCATTTACAAAAATAAAGTTACAGCTTTTATTGGACCTTCAGGTTGTGGGAAATCATCTTTACTAAGATGTTTTAATCGTATGAATGATTTAATAGATGATTGTGTTATTAACGGAGATATTTTCTATGAAAATGAGGATATTTCCAAAGTGAATCCAGTAATGTTAAGAAGTGAAGTAGGAATGGTATTCCAAAGTCCAAATCCATTTCCTATGAGTATTTATGATAATATTACCTATGGACCTAAATGCCAGGGAATTAAAGATAAACACTTACTTAATGATATTGTTGTTACTTCTTTAAAAAAAGCAGCACTTTATGAAGAAGTTAAAGATAGATTAAAGGATAATGCCTTAAGTTTATCGGGAGGGCAACAACAAAGACTTTGTATAGCAAGAACTATAGCTATGAATCCCAAGATAATATTAATGGATGAACCTACCAGTGCTCTAGATCCAATTGCAACTCTGAAAATTGAAGAGTTAATTTATGAACTGAAAAAAGATTATACAATAATAATTGTAACTCATAATATGAATCAAGCGGCTAGAATTAGTGATTTTACAGGGTTTTTCTTGTTAGGAGAAGTTATTGAATTTGGTAGTACAAAACAAATATTTAAAAACCCAATAAACAAGAAGACTGAAGATTATATAACAGGAAGGTTTGGATGATATGTTAATAGAAAAAGAAATAGAATATTTAAATCAAATTCTTCTAAAAATGGCTGACCACGTTGAGTTTAATATAAGTGAAGCTTTTAAAGCTTATGTCAATTGTGATAAATCCATTTATGTAAATGATGATATCATTGATCAATATGAAAGACTTATTGAAGAGGTATGTCTTGATATTCTACTGAAAGAGAAACTATATGCTAAAGACTTAAGAAAGGTCACAGGAATACTAAGAATGGTTGCTGATTTAGAAAGAATTGGGGACCATGCTGAGGATATTATTGAATACAATCAAAAAACCAATTACAACAAGAATGATTTTTTAGAAAGTTTTCAGGAAACGGTAAGTGTTGCATTATCTATGGTAATAGATTCAATTTTGAGTTTTGTAAATGAAGATTATAATCTAGCAAAAGATGTAATAAATAGAGATGAAATAGTAGATGGAAAATATAGTGAATGGATTGAATATATTGCAAAATTGGATCAGGAAAACATAATTGATTCTAAACTTGCAATATATACAACAATAATGGTAAAATATATTGAAAGGATTGCTGATCATGCTGTTAATATTGCTGAATGGGCGGTATATATGATTAACGGCTATTATAAAGATAAGCAGATATTCTAGATATAAAGATGGATTATTTAATTTATTCAATAGAAGATGATGAAGATATAAGAAGATTAATCAAACTTGCTCTATCTAAAAGTAATTTTTTAGTTAAATCATTTCCAGATGGAGAGAGTTTTTTTGAGGAATTGGAAAAAGAAAAGCCTAATATGATTTTACTTGATATGATGTTGCCAGGAATATCAGGGAGTGAAATCTTAAAAAAGCTAAGAAGCCATAAGAAATATGATGACATAGAAATTATTATAGTTAGCTCAAATAACATGTTAATTGATAAAATTGATGGATTCGATTTAGGTGCAGATGACTACATCGAAAAGCCATTTGATGTTATGGAATTAATATCGAGAGTAAATGCAAAAGTTAGAAGATATAAGAAGAATAGATCTATAATTATAAATAATATAAGTTTAGATTTAGAAAGTCATACTTGCCTAAAGGATGGAGTAGAGGTTTTATTAACATTAAAAGAGTTTGAAATATTATCCTTATTATTTAAGAATAAAGGAAATGTTGTATCTAGGGATGATTTATTGAATCAAATCTGGGGTGTTGATCAGTTTTATGAAACCAGAACAATTGATGTTCATATTAAAAGCCTTAGAAGTAAATTAGAAGACAGTCACAATAAACTAATCAATACTGTTCATGGAATAGGATATAAGGTAGGATAATGAAAAAAACAAATATATTTTACTTTTTTCTGACATCTATATTATTATTTGTCGCATCTTCGTTTTTAATTAAAATTTATCTAAATAAGCAAGCGGACCAGAACAACAATGAAAGGATGTTTGAATATTTACAACTTGTGGATGAATATTTTGATGGAACCAATTATCAAGAAACTGAACTTCACTTAGAAAATTTAAACAAAGACTTTAAAATCCAGTTTTTGAGTTTTTCTGGTGAAATCAAATATAGTGGTATAGATTTGAATTACCAAATAAACAGTTCAGATGTTGAAAACCAAATGGATATTTATAAAACCAATATTAATGATACGGATTATATATATTCTTCTATTACTGATGATGGTCATTATATAAGAGTAATTATTCCAATCGAAAGGAAATCAAACATTTTATTAAGTGCTATTGTTATTAATATGCTATTAATTGGTGTTTCTTATACAATATTGTTTTTTATTATAAATAGGTTTAATTTAAAAAAATATCGTATAATTAGCAACAATATAATAAAATTGTATGATGTTTTAAATAAAACAAGTAAGCAGGAACAAACTATAGAAGATATCAATTCTTCATTAATAGAACTTCACTCATTATTAATCTCTAAAAAGTTAGAAATTAATAATGAGATAATTAAGTCAAATGTAATTATCAATAATATCAATAGAGGTATTGTTGTGATAGGTAGTGATGGAAATATACTCCTAATTAACAATTATGCAAGAGAGCTATTTAAAGCCAATGATGAGCATTTATCAAAAAATTATATCTATCTCTTTAGAAATATTAAAATTCAAGAGGGAATTGAAGAGGCATTATCTAATAAAAAATACATTAGTAGAGAGATAAAAATAGGGGCTAAATACTATTATTACAATATTCATGATTTGAATTATAACTGGGGAGAAATTAGCACATTTGTCTTATTGATATCGGAAATATCTGATACTAGAAACACTGAGATTATGAAAAGAGAATTTTTTGCCAATGCATCTCATGAATTAAAAAGTCCGTTAACAACAATAATTGGCTATCAGCAAATGATATCAGAAGGATTACTGGTTTCAAATGAAGATGTTTTAGATGCAACTACTAGAACTTTAAAAGAAGCAAGAAGAATGAACAAAATTCTAACTGAAATGTTAGAATTATCAAAACTCGAAAGTAGAAACGAAGTTCTTATAGAAGAAGTAAATTTATCTAGTATTATTAAAGATATATTAGAATCTAAAGTCGAAGAATTAAAAAAGAAAAATATAAAGGTTATACCTGAGTTGTTTGAATTAAAAGTAATGATGAATTATAATCATGTGTATCAACTTTTTAATAATCTAATTGATAATGCTATAAAATATAATAAAGATAATGGAACAGTAACCATAACCATAGACTTTGCTAATAAAACTGCGAGTGTAATAGATACAGGTATTGGAATTAAAGAAGAAGAATTAGACAGGATCTACGAAAGATTTTATCGAGTTGATAAAGCTAGAAGCAAGGATGTTGGTGGTACTGGCTTAGGGTTGGCTATAGTCAAGCACGTATGTAGTTTATACGAATTAAAAATTGATACAAAAAGTAGTATTAATATAGGAACAAGTATTACTATTCATTTTAAATAAAACTTTTATAGTATTTAATTTTTAAAGTATTTAGTGTTTAATTGTAAAAGTATTTAGATTATTGTTTATTGCTCACTAATATGGTATAATAATATATATATTAAGGAGATTGTATTATGCAAGCAGATTCTGAACCTGACGCTGATAGTTTTAATGGTTTATCAGTGTTAGTATTACTTTTATTTATAATGATTATGGCCTTTTTTTCCGCAGCCGAAACAGCGGTGTTAACTGCTAATAAAAATAAAATGAAATACCTAGCAGATAATTCTAATAAGAAGGCAAAGCTAGTTCTATATTTTAACGAAAACGAGAACAAATTTTTACTTACAACTCAACAAGGTTTTATTTTTTCTAGTTTCTTTGTTGTGGCTTATTTGACTATCAATATTTCTAATTCTTTATCGGGTTTTATTACAAAAATTAACATACCATTTGCTGAAATTATTAGTATTACTATTATTGCTTTTGTATTAGTATTTGTTATAATGGTATTTGGCGTACTTTTCCCTAAAAGAGTTGCTAACAGGTTTGCTGATGGTGTTGCTTTATTTTGTATTAATGGAATTAATTTAACAAGACTAATTTTAAAACCTTTATCATATTTACTTACTTCAACAACAGAGTTATTAGTAAAAATAACCAAACTTGAGAAGAATTTTGTTGAGGATAAAATATCTGAAGATGAGATAATATCCATCATTGAAACCGGTGTTAGCGACGGCTCCATTGATTACGATGAACAAATGATGATCGAATCTGTATTTAAGTTTAATGATTTAGAAGCTATGGATGTTATGACCCCTCGTGTTGATGTAATGATGATAGATTTAGATGATGAGCTAGAAGAATATATTGATGAAATCATTGATGGTAAATATACAAGAATACCAATTTATCGTGGTTATAAAGACAATATTGTGGGTATTATTAATATTAAAGATGTTTTAAAACAAGCTAGAATTGTTGGATTTGATAAAATCAATATTGAATCTATCGTGAGAAAACCTTTATTTGTTCCTGAGTCAATAAAGATTAATGTATTATTTAAAAAGATGAAGGATTCCAAAAACCATATGGCAATACTTAGTGACCAATATGGTGGATTTGTTGGTATAGTTACATTAGAAGACTTGATTGAAGAAATCATGGGAGAAATTGATGATGAGTTTGATGATTCAAGAAAACCAGTGATTAAGATCAATTCTAATTCATATATAGCAAATGCTGGAATTCCAATCCAAGATTTGAATAGATTATTAGATTTGGAATTTGAAGAAGATAATGAAAACTATGATACTTTGGGTGGACTAATTCTAATGCTTCTTGATAGGATTCCTGATGAGAATGAAAAAGTTAGTGTTGAATATAGTAATATCGTATTTACAGTAATTAAAATGGATTCTAATAGAATTGAAAAAGTAAGAATTGATATTAAATAAAAGCTCATTTTGAGCTTTTTACTTTGAACTTCAAATAAGTAAACCTTTACATATAACAAATTATATAGTAGAATATATGAAAGCGCGCTAAAATGCTTTATAATAGTCAACTTTATAAGAGGTGTTAATAATGGAAAAAAAGAAGAAAAAAGGTCCTTTAGTCAGATTTTTATATTTTATTCTAAAGAAGATAAAAAAACAGCCTATCATTGTTAATTTAAATGATAACATAAGTGAACAATCAATTTTCATATCTAATCATAGTGCAGCCAATGGACCACTAACTTTATCTTTGTATTTTCCTAGAGAGTTTAGGCCTTGGGGAATTTACTATATGTGCCAAGGATACAAATCTAGATGGAAATATTTATATCATATATTCTATCAACAAAAACTAGGATGGGGTAAATTTAAATCATTTATAATTGCTACACTATTTGCTATGATATCTGGTGTTGTGTATCGTGCAATGGAAGTAATACCTTCATATACTGATGGTAGGTTAAAAAATTCAATTAAATTGAGTATCGAACACTTGGAAATGAAGAAGTCAGTGCTGATTTTTCCAGAAAATTCTGATACTGGATATCATAAAGTATTAAAATACTATAATCCAGGATTTGTCTTTCTTGCTGAACAATTTTTTAAAAAGCATTCAATCGATGTTCCCGTGTATACAGTATACTTTTCAAAAACTGATAATGCTTTAATTATTGATAAGCCGCAGTATATAAAAGATATGATTGATCAGGGTATGAATAAGAAAGAAATTGCTGAAAAGTTTAGAATCAGAACAAATGAATTAGGAGAATTACTTAATAACCATTTAGTTCAATCGAGATTATAGTTATCGATTGTATATTAAACCTCTTGTTAAGAGGTTTTTAATTTTAAGTTTAATTTTATTTACATATATTTTGTAATGTGTTAAAATAAGTTATTAAGGAGAATATTAAAATGAATAATAAACTAAGAAAATTTGCAAAATTAATTGTTAATGTCGGTGTTAATGTCCAAAAAGATCAAATAATGGTTATTAATTCACCTGTTGAGTGTAAAGAATTTACTAGATTATTAGCTGAAGAAGGATATTTGGCTGGGTCTAAATATGTTATGGTTAGGTGGAATGATGATACTATAAATAAAACATATTTTACCTATGCGGATTTAGATGTAATTAAAGAAGTGCCAAACTTTGTTATAGAACAGTTCAAATATATTGTAGACAATAATGCAGCAGTTATCTCAATTACAGCTCCATCACCTGGTCTTTTAAAAGACATAGATCCTAATAAGTTGCAACTTAATGCGAAAGTTACCAACGAAAAGGTTCAATTCTATCGTAAACATATGATGAGTAATTCAAGTCAGTGGTGTGTTGTTGCATATCCTACTGAAGCTTGGGCTGAAAAGGTATTTCCAAATGTTGATGAAAAAAGTAGAACTGAAAAATTACTTGATGCAATTTTAGAAGCAAGCCGTGTAACTGAAAATAATGATCCTGTTGCTGAATGGAATAAGCATATGGATACTTTAGCTAGACATAATAAGATGTTAAATGATTATAACTTTAAAACTCTAAACTTCAAAAATAGCTTGGGAACTGATTTAGAAATCACGCTTGTTGAAGATCACATTTGGGGTGGTGGTGGAGAACACGCTAAAAATGGTGTTTATTTTGCGCCTAATATTCCAACAGAGGAAACATTTACAATGCCTCATAAGTTTGGAGCAAATGGTAAAGTTGTAGCTACAAAACCATTAAATTACCAAGGAAAGCTTATCGAAGATTTCTATTTAGTTTTTAAAGATGGTAAAGTAGTTGAATATGATGCGAAAAAAGATAAAGATGCATTAACTAATCTACTTGATTTAGATGAAGGAAGTCGTCATTTAGGGGAAGTTGCGTTAATAAGTCATGATTCTCCAATTTCAAATATGAATATTTTGTTCTATAATACACTGTTTGATGAAAATGCATCTTGCCATTTGGCATTAGGAAATGCATATACGATGAATATTAAAAATGGAAATAACTTAAGTGATGATGAACTAGAAGAACGTGGTTATAATAAGTCAATGAATCATGTTGATTTCATGTTTGGAAGCAAAGATATGGAAATAGTTGGAACCACACATGATGGAAAAAAAGTTCAAATCTTTAGTAAAGGAAATTTTGTTTTTTAGGAAGGAGTAATAATGTCACGTTTAAGGGATTCTTTGAATGATATGCTTGTGAATATATTTAATCATATAACCACTTTAGAAGGTGTTACACTTAAAAAAATGGGGATTAAAGTTTCTATGAATGAAGTTCATATAATTGAAGCTATTCATAATAACGAAATACCAACTATGACAAATGTAGCTTCTATGCTTTTAATTACAGCCGGTTCTCTGACAACTGCTGTAGAAAAATTAGTACAAAAAGGATATGTCATAAGATATCAAGAAGAAAATGATCGAAGAAAGGTTTTACTGAAACTAACTGCAAAAGGTGAAGAAGTAATTAAAATTCACGATATTTTTCATGATGAAATGATTGAAAACACAATAAAGGATATGCATCTTGATGAAGAAAGCGAACTAATTCCGATTTTAGAAAATTTATCTGATTACTTTAGAAAAAAATATCAAGATAGAATAGAATCAATGAAGTCAGAAAGATAGCTTTGCTATCTTTTTGTTTTTATGGACATAATTAGATTTGTTTGTTATAATAGTATGAAAGAAAATTTAAAGGAGAATTATGAAAAAGATACTTATACTTGTTTTAATGTTTTTAGTAGTGGGGTGTACTAACGAATCAAAAAATATTGATTTAGAAACACCGACAGGGGTAATGATTTTCAATAATAGCGAAGATAATGAAGCTATTGTTGGTGGTATGACTGTTGAATTATTTGCTATTGTTAATCCGTCGAATGCTAGCCAAGAGGTAATATGGTCTAGTAGTGATGAAAACATCGCTACAGTAAGCGATTCTGGCGTTGTTACTGGTATTAATGAAGGAAGTGTTACAATTACTGTAAAAGTGAAAGACTATGATTTTACTGACAGTATTGATTTATTTGTTTATGATGATAATAGAAATCTAAAGGCAATTGATGAAATAATTGATTATTTGGATACAATTATTCCTGAGTCTACTACTGAAGATATTGCTTTACCATCTGTTTTAGAAGGAGCGAGACTTTCATGGAAGAGTAGTAATGAAAGTATTATTTCGATAATTGGTAGAGTTTCATTGGGGAAAGCCCCAGAAAGTGTTACTTTAACTGCCGATGTAAGAATCGGTAGAGTTAGAAAGGAATTTGAGAAAGAAGTTATGGTTGATAGTTATACATTAAGAGATATATCAAATAGAAAAGTAAGTTTTGCTTACTTGTATGATCATGCAGGAAGCTTTACGGGTTTTAATGATGGAGATCTTGATAAGATTGACGTAATAAATTATGCTTTTGGTGGTATTAGAAATGGTGAGTTAGCATTAGCCTCATCAACTAGATTACCTCAAATTGTGAGTGAATCACATAAAGCAGGCGTTAGAGTTGTTTTGGCTATTGGTGGATGGGGTGTTGATGGATTCTCTGATGCCTCATTGACTAAGGATTCTAGGAAAATATTTATTGATTCGATTTTAGAAGGTATTGATAAATATCATTTGGATGGGATCGATTTTGACTGGGAATATCCTACAAGTACAGCAGGAGGGCTCATCAAAGCACGACCTGAGGATAAACAAAACTTTACTCATTTAGTTGTTGAAACATATGAAGCTCTTAAGGCAAAAAATCCAGATCTTACATTGAGTATAGCAGTTCCTAACGGTTCTTGGGCTGCTCAATCATATTATGAAGTTAACAAGATAAAGGATCATATTGATTATCTTCATCTTATGAGTTATGATATGATTAATTTTGCTACAGCGTCAAATAAAATAGTTAAATCTAGTCATCATACCAACCTTTTACCATCTAGTAATGCTGTTAGTTCAGCTACTTCTGGGATAAACGCATACCATAGTTTAGGAATTCCAAAAGAAAAGATTGTTTTAGGGATTGCATTCTATGGTCATGGATTTAAAGTCTCTAATGCAGGAAATAACGGTATGGGGGCTGATACTGACACCGCAGTTGCAGGTAATAAATTTACTATTTCCTATCGTGCAATTGTAAATGACTATTTAAGTAATCCAGAAACATATACTGTGTATTACGATGATGCTGCAAAAGCTAGTTGGTTATATGGTAATGGTACTGTAATTAGTTATGATGATCCAAGAAGTATTGCAGCTAAATGTGATTATGTTAATGATAATGATTTAGGTGGAGTTATGTTCTGGCAATATTCACAAGACCATACTGACTCAATTTTGGTTAATGCCATATTTGATAATTTAAACAAATAAACAAACTAGACTACACATTTGTGTAGTTTTTTTATTCTTAACTGAAAAAGAATTTTACTTATAATTAATTATATGGTATAATTATTTAGTAAATAATTATAGAAAGAAGGGTGTTTAAATGGGAAGAGCACATGAAGTCCGTGCAGCCTCAATGGCAAAAACGGCAGCAGCAAAAAGTAAATTAAATGCTAAATATGGTCGAATGATTTATATAGCAGCAAAGAGTGGTATCCCTGACCCGGAAGTAAATCAACCTTTGAAAAAAGAAATTGAAAGAGCTAAGAAGGCACAAATATCAGCTGATGTAATTAAAAGAGCAATCGAAAAGGCTAAGGGTGGTTCTACTGAGACATATGATGCTACAAGATATGAAGGATTTGGTCCTAACAATTCGATGTTTATTGTAGAATGTCTAACCGATAATACTAATAGAACTTATACAGAGGTGAGAACAGCATTTAATAAATGTGGATTTAAACTTGGGGTAGATGGAAGTGTTATTCACATGTTTAATAATCAAGCAGTATTTAGTTTTGAAGGATTAAACGATGAGGAGACATTAGAGGTTTTAATAATGGCAGACTGTGATGTTGAAGATATAGCATATGAAGATGGTCTAACTACAGTTTATGCTCCTTCAACAGAGTATTCAAAAATTAGAGATGCTTTAGAAGAAGCAATGCCTGATGTAGAATTGCTAGAAGACCACATTGCATGGATCCCACAAATGACTGTTAAACTGGAAAATGAAAAAGATATTGAACAATTTGAAAGGTTTAAATCTGTTTTAGATGAAAATGATGATGTTCAAAATATCTATCATAATATTGAATCAAATGAAGACTAGTCTTCATTTTTTTTAATGTCACTGTTGAAAAAAAAAAGAATATAGTTTATAATAGAGGTGGTTAATAATAAACCGATAATAAAGCGTTTTCAAAGGAGGAAATATGAAAAAAGTTTTAGGTTTAGTATTCTTAGTGTTAACTGTTTTTTTAGCATCTTGTACTAAAACCAAACCAACATTAACTTTTGAAAGCACCAATATCAACATTAAAGTAAATGAAGAATTTACTTTAACGCCAACTATTACAAATGGAAAAAAAGGTGCCAAAGTTATTTACGAAGTTTTAGATGATACAGTTTTAAGTTACCAAGACGGAAAATTCAAGGGCTTAAAAGTGGGAACAACGAAGATTGATGCTCAAATCGAAAATGTTAAAGATACAAAAGTAGAAATAAATGTTACTGTAGAAGCGGAAATAATCCCTTCATACTCAATTACATATCATTTGAATGGTGGAGTTAATCCGGCAAATGCTCCAACAACATTTATTGAAGCAGATCTACCAATAACATTACCTAGTCCAACTAAAGATGGTTATGATTTCTTGGGCTGGTTTAATAATAGCGCATTTACTGGTGATGCTTTAACTACTATTCCTGCAGGTTCTAAACAAAATATTTCTTTGTATGCGAACTGGGATGAAGAAGAAGTTAGTGCAAGTATCACTTATAATTTGAATGGGGGTACAAATAATCCAGAAGCGCAAGCAACATATACTAATAAGCAACTCCCATATACACTGGAAATACCGACAAGACAAGGATATGTTTTTGTAGGATGGTATAAAGATTCAGCATTTATTAATGAA
>JBAYTC010000002.1:0-50097 GCA_041675825.1 Bacilli bacterium
CTAAAAATGTCAATAAATTTAACGTTTGAAGAAGCTTGTTTTGGAGTTGAAAAAGAAGTAAATGTTACTAAATTAGATACTTGTCATGATTGTAGTGGAACTGGTGCTCAGTCTAGAGACGATATAGAAGTATGTAAGAGATGTCATGGTACAGGTCGTGTAACTGTTGTCCAAAATAGTTTATTTGGCAGAGTTCAAACTGAAGCAAGTTGTTCTGAATGTAGTGGAACCGGTAAAAAGATTAAGAACAAATGTAATACTTGTCACGGAGATGGCAGAGTTCGTAAATCAACACCGATTAAATTTAGAATTCCTTCAGGTGTTGATAACGGTCAAACATTAACTCTTCCAGGTAAAGGTGAAGCGGGAACAAATGGTGGTTTACATGGTGATTTGTATATTCAAGTCAATGTTAGTCCACATGAATTCTTTGAACGAGATGGTTTAGATATTCATTTAGAATTACCAGTTACTTTTTCTCAAGTGGCATTAGGTGATACAATTGAAGTACCAACTATATCAGGTAAGAGTGCATTAAAAATCCCTTCAGGAACCCAAACAGGAACTGTATTTAAATTATCAAATAAAGGTATTACGAATGGAAGAACTAACGCTACAGGTAATCAATATGTTCATGTTAGTGTTGTTACTCCTCAAAAGTTAACTGCAGAACAAAAAGATTTATTTACTAAATTAAGTAAAACTAATGAAACATCAAGTACAGTGTTTAGTAAATTAAAAAAATTCTTTTCAAATAAATAGAATAATTATATTAGTATGATATATCGATAATCAGTCTTTATGATATATCATACTTTTTTAATGACAAAAAAAATCCAACAAAAACCGAACTTTTTGTGCTATAATATATAAGGTGGTATTTTATGCAAAGATATTTTATAAATGAAAATCAAATAAATAATAATGTTGTCAGGATTATAAATGAAGATGTTCATCACATCAAGAATGTTATGAGAATGAAAATTAATGATAAAATTATAGCTGTATCCGATCATAATGTTTATTTATGTGAAATTATTAGTTATGATGGTTTTGTTGAGGCTAGAATTATTGAAGAAATAAACGAAAATAATGAATTGTTAATTGATGTTACAATTGCTCAAGGTTTGGTTAGACGTGAAAAAACTGAGGAAGTAATCAGAAGAATAACTGAACTTGGAGCAACTAAATATATTCCTGTTAATATGAAACGATCTATTGTTAAAGTTAAAGAAGCTAAAACAGATCGTTGGAATAAGATTGTTAAAGAAGCGAGTGAACAATCACACAGAAATCGACTAATGAGCATTAATGAAGTTATTTCTATTAATGAACTTATAAAAGATAGAGTAAATTATGATTTATGTTTATTTGCCCATGTAGATAATCAAAAATTATCACTACAGGATTATTTATTAGACTTTAAAGGGAAGAGCATATTAGTTTTAGTTGGGCCAGAAGGTGGATTTGATCCTTCTGAAGTTAAATTATTAATTAATAATGGCTTTAAAATGGTTTCTTTAGGTAATTTAGTTCTTAGAACTGAGACAGCACCTTTATATATTATGAGTATTTTAAATAGTAAATTTGGAGAATCAAAATGAAAGTAAGTTATTATTCACTGGGATGTAAGGTTAATCTATATGAAAGTGAAGCAGTTATTAATCAATTTATTGATAATGGATTTGAATTAGGAAATTTCCACGATGTTTGTGATGTATATATTATTAACACTTGTAGTATTACTGAAGTGAGTGATTCTAAAAGTAGGAAAATGATTCGTCAAGCAATTAAGAAAAATAATGAAGCTGTAGTTGCTGTAATGGGTTGTTATGCTCAATTGAAACCTGAAGATATTAAAGCAATTGAAGGCGTAGATGTTTTAGTTGGAACAAACAATCGTCATTTATTATTTCCGCTTGTTATGGAAAATCTTGAGAGTAAGAAGAAAATAACCCTTATTGATGATATTATGAAGGTTAAGGAATACGAAGAAGTTAAAATAAACCGCTATAATAATAAAACCAGGGGATTTGTTAAGATACAAGATGGATGTAATAATTTTTGTAGTTATTGTACTATCCCTTATGCTAGAGGTTTAGTTAGAAGTAGAAATAAAAATGAAGTTATCGATGAAATAAAGTTACTTGTTAAAAATGGGATGAAGGAGATTATTCTTACTGGTATCAATACTGCAAGTTATGGAAGAGATTTTGAAAACTATCGTTTTAGTGATTTGTTAAGAGATATTTATAATGAAATCCCTGAATTAGTACGTTTAAGAATTTCATCAATTGAAATTACTGAAATTAATGATGAAGTTTTACAAGTTTTATATAATAACAAAGATCGTTTTTGCTTACATTTCCACATACCACTTCAAGGTGGTAGTAACAAAGTATTAAGACGTATGAATCGTAAATATAATTTAGAAGAATATCTTCAACATATAAATAAAATAAGAGAGATGTTTCCTGGGGTTAACATTACAACTGATGTTCTAGCAGGTTTTGCATCGGAAAGTGATGAAGATTTTAAAGAAGCTTGTGATTTTGTTAATAAAATAGGATATGGTGATATGCATGTGTTTCCATATTCTAAAAGACCTATGACTGCAGCATATAATTATTCAGATCATGTGAATGAAATCACTAAACAATTAAGAGTAAATGAATTAATTAGAATTGCTCAAGAAAATGGTTTGAAATACCGCCAATCATGGGTAAACAGGGAAGTTTTAGTATTGGTAGAAAAATCAGTAAATGGAATTTGTTATGGTCACACATCCAATTATTTGGAAGTAGAGTTTAAAGGTAATAAAGAACAAAATGATTTAATTAAAGTTAAGATAACTGAAGCCGGTTATCCAAAATGTAAGGGAGTGATGATATGACATTTAAAGATTTTAAATTAAAAGATTATATCTATAAGAGTTTAAATGATTTATCATTTACAACTCCAACAAAAATACAGGAATTAATAATACCAAAAGTTTTAAAGAATCAAAATGTTATTGGTAAATCAAGTACCGGAACAGGTAAGACTCATTCATTTTTAATTCCTATTGTACAAAAACTAGATGAGAATTTAAATGAAGTTCAATCTGTAATAATTTCACCAACTAGAGAACTAGCATTACAGTTATATAATGAAACGATGAAACTTCTAAAATATGTAGATGGTGTAGATGTTAGGTTATATGTAGGTGGATCAAACAGAGATGCTGAGATTAAAAGGTTAGAATCTTCTCAGCCACAAATTGTTATAGGTACTATCGGTAAAATTAAAGATTTAGGAGTTGAATCTAATATTCTAAAGATTCATACTTGTAAAACTGTTGTTATTGATGAAGCTGATATGGTTCTAGAATCAAGTGAACTGCAAGAGTTTGATAGCTTATTTGGAAAATTTGATAGTGATGTACAAATATTAACTTTTTCAGCAACCATTCCTATGGATCTTGTTAAGTTTATTAACAAATACTTAGATAAGAGTGAACTTGTTGATATTACCAGCAATGAAATATCAAAGGATTCAATTGAACATGTATTTATACCAACCAAGAATAAAAGCAAGCCTGAGTTGCTATATAATGTATTAACTAGTTTTAATCCTTATTTAGCATTGATTTTTGCAAATACTAAAGACATGGTTGATCAAATATCAGAATTCTTAGGAGAAAAGGGATTACCTATAGTAAAATTGACAGGTAGATTAGAAGCTCGTGAAAGAAAACAAGTTTTAAAAAGAATAAAAGATGGTAAAATTCAGTATGTTGTTGCAAGTGATATTGCTTCTCGTGGAATTGATATTGAAGGAGTAAGTCATATTATTAATTATGAATTACCTGAAGATATTGAGTTTTATATTCATAGAAGCGGAAGAACTGCTAGACATTTATTTACAGGAACATGTATTTCACTCTATGATTTTTCTGATGATAGGTACATTAATCGTTTAGAAGAAAAAGGTTTAAAATGCGTTTATAAAGTTCTTAAAGACAATGAATTGGTAGTTACTAGAGATAGAAATTTCTTTAGTAAAAAAACCAAGGAAGTTAGTCAAATTGAAGAAGATTTACATAAAAAAATCCCAGTTCCAAAAAAAGTAAAACCGGGATACAAAAAGAAAAGAAACGAAATGATTAAAAAACAATTAACGAAAATGAAGAGAAAGAAAATTGACTCTTTGTATCATGATCGTTTACATAAGAAATAAACAAAAAAAGCTTCTTTGGAAGCTTTTTTGTTAGAACGCTCATTTATTTTAGAAATGAGATTATTTCTTAGTTTTTTCTTTATGTAAAGTTTGTTTTTTGCACTTTGGACAAAATTTCATTTGTTCAATTCTATCTGGAGTATTTTTTTTATTTTTTTCTGTTAAATAATTTTCATCTCCGCAAACTGTGCATTTCATTAAGAAAGTAATGCGCATAGTGATTCCTCCTAACAATTTAATTCTTACTAATTATACTATACATATTTATAAAATGCAAGATATTTTTTTATTTGATAAAGGTATCTATTATTTATTTTTTGTTGAAATAATATGGAGTCTATGGTATTATATTATAAGGAAGTAATTCCTTATTAAATATCAAAGGAGGATATGCTATTTAATAGTATGTAATAATTATGAATCTAGACACTATTGAAATTATTGAAGAGATTGTAAAAGCCCCGAAATTAACAAAAGAAGAAAAGAAGAAACTTAGAGTTATTAAAAGGGTTATTAATAATGAAATTAATGGACCAAGAGCTGCTAAATTACTTAAAGTTTCTACAAGACAAGTAAGAAATTTAAAAAGACAAGTATATTTAGAAGGAAATCAAGGTATTATTCATAAAAATAGATATAATAAACCTGCAAATACATATGATGATGATATTAGAACAGAATTAGCTCATATTTATAGAACTGAATATAAAGGGGTTAATTTTACGGTATTTGCTAAAATTATGCAAGAAGAAAGAGGCTTTATTCAATCTAGAAGTACTATTTATAATATCTTAAGACAAAAAAGAATTAGAAGTCCTCAAAGAAAGAAAGTTAAAAGAAATGTTAAGAAAGCCTAGTAAAGAAATTCATATTGGTAATCTAGTAATAGGGGGGAATAATCCTATACTAATTCAAAGTATGACTAATACTAGGACAAAGGATGTTTCCAAAACGGTTGAACAAATCTTAAAACTTGAGGAAATTGGTTGCCAAATTATTAGGGTTTCCGTACTTGACATAGAAGATGCAAAAGCAATAAAAGAAATTAAAAAGCATATTAATATTCCAATTGTCGCAGATATTCATTTTGATTACCGTTTAGCTTTAGAATCAATAGAATCAGGTATTGATAAACTTAGAATTAATCCAGGTAATATTGGATCTATTGATCGAGTCGAAAAAGTTGTAAATGCTTGTAAACAAAAGAATATTCCAATTAGAATTGGGGTTAATCTTGGTTCTTTAGATAAACAAATTCTATCTACATATGGAAGAACAGCCCAAGCTCTTGTTGAAAGTGCTTTAAAACATATAAAAATTCTTGAAGATTTAGATTTTCATAATATAGTTGTTTCACTTAAGGCAAGTGATGTTGCTATGACTGTTGAAGCATATAAACTAGCCTCAGAAAAATTTGAATATCCACTACATATTGGTATTACTGAAGCGGGTACTATGTTTAGTGGGACTATTAAGTCCTCAATTGGAGTAGGAATTCTATTGAATGAAGGTATTGGTGATACATTAAGGATATCTCTTGCGGCTGATCCGATTGAAGAAGTTCGAGTTGCAAAAGAAATACTTTCAACATTTGGATTATACCAAAAACCGATATTAATCGCATGTCCTACATGTGGAAGAACCCAATATAATATGTTTGAAATTGTTAATGAAATAGAATCATTTTTAGAAACACTTAAAAACACTAAAATCAAAGTTGCAATTATGGGATGCGTTGTAAACGGTCCAGGGGAAGCAAGTGATGCTGATGTAGGTATTGCCGGAGGAATTAATGAAGCTTTACTTTTTAAAAATGGTAAAATAATTAAAAAAGTTCCACAGGATAGGATTGTCGATACTTTAAAACAGGAAATATTAAATATAATTTCAAAAAATGAAGGTTAAACTCTTCATTTTTTTTAAAAAAGCAAGTAAGGTTTGCTAGACTTTATAGTTCTATATTGTTATAATAATTGTGGAAGAGGTGAAATATATGTTTTCTACAAATTTATTTGGTTCTTATTTATCAAAATTAAGAAAAGATGCAGATATGACTCAAAGTGATTTAGCTATAATGCTTAATGTCACAAGACAAGCAGTTTCAAGCTATGAAGTTGGAGATTGTTTTCCGGATATTACTATTTTAATTGAAATATCGAAAATTTTTAAAGTCTCAGTAGATGATCTAATTAATGCAGGTAATGCAACAAAGAAGGAAGCAATAATACTCAGAAAGATTATTTACAATGATGAGGATTTTTCTAATACTGATCCAATGGATATTGTTAATTTGGCTCCGTTGTTAAAACCTAGCGTTTTAAGTAAACTTACAAAAAGTTTTAATAGTCATGGTATAGAAATAGATAATATTGTTGAACTAGCCAGATATTTAAATGATGAAGCAATAATTTCATCTTTAACAAAATCTAATATTGATGTATTGGATACAAATTTATTATATAAATTAATCCCTATTCTAAATGAAGATTCGAGAAATGCTATTTTTCAAAAAATTCTAGATGGAGAAGCAGATTGGCATTTAATCAAAGTTTTATTAAATGAAAGTTATTACGTTCGTGAATTAATAGAAGCGGCTGTTGTTGAAGGAGTCTTACCTTGGGAAGCTTTAGAACTACAAAGACAAAGTTTAGTTGACATTTTTAATAAAGAACAAAAAAGAAAAATCGTTTCATAATAAAAAACCACAACAGATGTTGTGGCTTTTTTATTTATTAGTTTTTTTTGCTTTCATAATAGCATCATATCTTTCTTTTAAAGATTGTTCATATTTTGATGTTGTTTTTGGTTCAAAATATATAACATCTTTAATTGCATTAGGCAAATATTGTTGATCTATCCAAGCCCCAGGATAATCATGGGGATATAAATATTCGTCCTTGTAAGGTTTAAGATTTTCAGGAAGTGGACCAGTATTGCCATTTTCAATATCGTTTAAGGCTTTATCAATTGCTAAATAAGCAGAGTTCGATTTTGGTGATAATGCCATTTCACAGACAATTACACTTAAAGGGATTCTTGCTTCTGGCATACCAACCTCAAGTGCTATTTCAGAGGCAGCTTTGACTTTTGGACCCATACTAGGATTAGCTAAACCAATATCCTCATAACAAATAACAGAAAGACGTCTAATTAGTGGTATTAAATCATCGGCCAAAAGGAGTTTGGCAAGATAATGAACACTTGCATTAACATCACTCCCTCTAATAGACTTTTGTAATCCACTCAAATTATCGTAATAGTTATCTGCATCTTTATCACTTACTAATGCTGGTTTTTGGATGATAGTTTTTGCAATGTCTAAATCAATTTTGTCATCATTAATTATGTTTAAGATTCCCTCTAGAGAATTAATTAAAAATCTAACTTCACCAGCTGATTTATTAATAATATATTCTCTAGCTTCATCAGTAATAGTTATTTTATTATTGATTTTGTTAATTGTTGATAAAAGTGCAATGTTTAAATCTTCTTTAGATAATTCTTTTAATTTGAATATAAGTGTTCTAGATCTAATAGCAGGGTTTACAGAGTGATAAGGATTAATTGTTGTTAATCCGATTAGTATTACTTGTCCCTTTTCAACAAAAGGTAATAAATAATCTTGAATATCTTTTTTCATTCGATGGATTTCATCAACTATTAATACAAAACGATCGTGAAGATTTCCCATTTCAATTGCTAACTTTAAGGTTTGTTTATTATCAGTAGATGCGTTAAATGCTATATAATTGAGTTTTAGTTCCTCGCAAATAACTAATGCTAATGTAGTTTTCCCGATTCCAGGATTACCATAAAGAATTAAGGAAGAAATCTTATTATTTTTAATCATTCTTCTTATCGGTCCATTTGGTCCTATGAGATGGGTTTGACCAAATATATCATCGAGTCTAGTTGGTCGTAATTTGAATGCTAAAGGTTCCATATTTATCATCTCCATATATATGATTTTATCATAATAAGTCTTAAAAGTAAAAGTAATTAAACAAAAATTAAATAATGTTTATAAATGACAATATTATAAAAATTTTAAATGAATAAAATATCTAGCATTTTTCTTGAAATTTTGCTATAATATTACTATTAGGAGGTATTATATTAATGGATTACAAAAAATACATACAAGACGTTAAGGATTTTCCAATTGATGGGATTCTATTTAGGGATATTACCCCTTTGATGGCAGATGGTGAAGCTTTTAAATCAGCATGTGATGAGTTAACAGAATTTGCTAAAGAAGTGAATGCGGAGGTCATTGTAGGACCAGAGTCAAGAGGTTTTATCTTTGGTTGTCCAATTGCCGCAAATTTAGGTGTAGGGTTTATTCCAGTTAGAAAACCTAATAAACTACCTCGTGAAACAGTAGAAGTTTCATATTCATTAGAATATGGCACTAATACACTATGCATGCATAAGGATGCTATAATTCCAGGACAAAAAGTACTTATTATAGATGATTTGCTTGCAACTGGCGGAACAATTAAAGCCGCTATTAAACTTGTAGAAGAGTTAGGTGGAATTGTAACCGGAGTAGCATTCTTAATTGAATTAGAAGATTTAGAAGGAAGAAAACTATTAGATAAATACACAATTAAAACTTTAATGAAATATTAAAAAAATAAAGGAGGTGAACATATGGTATCAACAATGACAATTGAAAAAGTTATTGAATGTGCTTCATCATATTTAAATAATCAGAAGAATATTGAAATGATTAAACGAGCATATGCACTAGCAGAAGAAAAACATCGTGGTCAATTTCGTAAATCTGGAGATCCATATATTCAACATCCTCTTGAAGTTGCTTATATGTTGTGTGAGTTACATACTTCACCAGCTACTATTGCAGCAGGTTTATTACATGATTTAGTAGAAGATACGGATATTACTAAGGATGAAATTATAGAAAAGTTTGGTCCAGATGTATCTTCAATTGTTGATGGAGTTACAAAGATTAGTCAATTAAAGTATATGACTAAGGAAAAAGCATTAGCAAAATCCCATCAAAAGATTCTTTTAGCAATGGCTAAAGATGTAAGAGTGGTTGTTGTTAAGTTAATAGATAGAGTTCACAATATGAGAACTTTAGAATTCCAATCACCTGAAAAGCAAAAAATAATTGCTCAAGAAACCCTTGACTTATATGCTCCTCTAGCTCATAGAATGGGTATGTATCGTATTAAAGCCGAACTTGAAGATTTAAGTTTAAAATATTTAAATAGGCAACAATATAATAGTGTTAGTAACTTAATTAGCAAACAAAAAAGTGCTCGTGAAGACGACATTAATAAAATGAATGGGCGTATTCAACAAATCCTAGAACAAAATCATATTACTGATTTTGAAATAAAAGGAAGAGTTAAGAATATTTTTAGTGTTTGTAAAAAAATGGAACAAAAAAAGTTAGATTTTGAGCAGATTTATGATTTGCTTGCATTAAGAATCTTAGTTCCAAGCATTGAAAACTGTTATCGTGTATTAGGATTGGTGCATGGTGAGTGGACTCCAATTCCAAAAAGATTTAAGGATTATATAGCAACGCCAAAACCCAACTTATATCAAAGTCTTCATACGACCGTTGTTGGTTTAAATGGAAAAATATATGAAATTCAAATTAGAACCTACGACATGGATAATATTGCTGAATTAGGTATTGCAGCCCATTGGGCATATAAAGAAGAGAACAAAGGTTATACACCAGAAAAAGAACAATTAGAAATTTCTGCCAAATTAAAATGGTATAAAGAATTATTATCATATGCTGAAATTGGTGAAAATGAAGATACTGATCCGCTTCAAAATATTAAAGAAGATATTTTTAGCGCAAATGTTTATATTTTCACACCACGTGGAGATGTAATGGATTTTCCAAATGGAGCTACACCTCTTGATTTTGCTTATCGTATTCATACTGAAGTTGGAAATAAAACGGTTGGGGCTATTGTAAATGGAAAGATTGTTCCATTGACATATAAACTAAAAACCGGAGATGTTGTAGAAATTAAAACTTCAAAAAACTTCAACGGCCCTAATGAAGCATGGTTAAAGATTGTTAAAACATCACACGCCAGACATAAAATAGTTGCAATATTAAACCGCAGAAAACGCGACGAATTAATTATAAAAGGTAAAGAAGATTTTATAAATACTCTAAAAACCGAAAAACAAGATATTAAACTTACTGATAAATTGGTGTTAGAACATTTTGAAAAGTATGATGTTCGTAATATTGAAGATTTCTACTATGAAATTGGTAAAGGAGAAATTTCATCTAGAGCTGCACTTAATAGATTTTTAGGATTGAATATCATTGATGAAGAAACATTATTAAAACAATATGAAGAAGATAAAAGAAATATCAAACACAAAACCATTAATGATTTTGGTATTATAATTGATGGATTAGATAAAGCAAAAATTCATTTAGCAAATTGCTGCCACCCAGTTATGGGTGATCCAATTGTGGGTTATGTAAGTAAAGGGGCAGGTATTGTAGTTCATCGAATGGAATGTCATAATGTATTAAATAGCGAAACTGAAAGATTTATTGATACTTCTTGGGATCTGGATTTTAACTCAAGAGGATATGAAACCTTATTAACTATCACAGCATACGACAGAAAGAATATACTTGCAGATATTATTAATGGATTAAATAGCACAGCTGTTAGCATCGCTTCGATAAATTCAGGTAAGAATAAAAATGGTGATATGTCAATTAAAGTTAAATTAATTGTAAAAAACATAGATGTTATTAATAATGCGATACTAAATTTAAATAAAATATCTGATATTTATGAAATTGATCGAACTATACGATAATATTTAGGAGGATAATTCATGAAAGTAGTTATTCAACGAGTCAAAACAGCTTGTGTTAAAGTTGAAGATTCTATAGTCGGATCAATAAATAATGGATTACTGTTATTAGTAGGAGTTACGCATAATGATACAGCAGATGATGTTCATTATTTAGTTAATAAAATAATTAATATGAGAATTTTTGAAGATGACAATAATAAAATGAATTTGTCACTACTTGATAAGAAATATAGTATATTAAGTATTTCGCAATTTACTTTATTTGCTTTAACTAACAAGGGAAATCGACCAGGATTCTCTGATGCTGCATTGCCTGAGCTTGCAGAAGAATTATATAATCTTTTTAACAATGCCCTTAGTGAAAAAGGAGTCAAAGTTGAAACGGGAAAATTTGCTGCTCATATGGAAGTTTCACTAATAAATGATGGTCCCGTAACAATTATTATCGATAGTAAGAATAAATAATTATAACTCTTAATCTTGACAAAAATCAGGTTTAAGAGTTTTTTTATTATGTTGGTTTATAATATTATAGTTTTTTTAATTAGCATCTTACAAATATATCAATTATATGTTATAATTATAAATAGAAGAGGTATAATTATGGATTTTAAAATTAAGTATCAAGAGTTATTAAACTTACCATATGATAATAATACAATCGATAAAGTTAAAGAATTCAACAATTATTGTGTTGAATCACAAAATAAAGAATATTATTATTTGTCAAATTTACTAATTGTTGATAATTACACAGATTTAAATAAATTAGATGACGCATTAACAATACTAATTAATGATCTAACTGATTTTGATTCTTCAACTTTCAAAAATATATATATTTCCTATTTAGAAAGAATTATATATATTTATATAAAGAAAAGAAATTTTAAAATAGCATATAGATATGTTTTTGAAAAAAGAAAATACATTGATAGTGACAATAGAGATGAAATAAATCGATGGTATTTGGAAATGGCATATATTTATGCTGAGGTAGGGCAAAAAACTAAAGCTTTAAATTCTTTAAAAGCCATCCTGGAAAACTTGCCAAGTGATGATTTATTGGCTCATACATTAAGCAATATAACTAAATTGTATATTGATCAAGGTCTACTTGATGAAGCAAAAGAATCTTTGAATGAAAGTTTAAAAATTATTTCTGACCAGGAAGGGTTAATATATTGCAATTATTTATTAGCTCAAATATTAGTTAAAGAAGGCAGACTAAAAGATGCTAATCAACTCTATAAAGAGATTTTTCAAAATGGAATTTCTTCAGATTTAATTACCATTGCTATTGATTATGTAGATTTATTAATTGAACTAAATGATTATACCAGTGCTTTTGAAGTTATAAATAAGCTTAAACCGCTCTTAAAAGATAATGAAAGTATTGAAATAAAAAAGAATTTAACAATCAAAGAAATAAAATTATTATTATCACGTAGTAATTACAAAGAAGGACTAAAATTAATTGATAAGTTACATGAATTAGATGAAATAATATCAAGTAACGAATTATATGTGATAAATGAAATATTAGATGAGGAAAGCGCACATGAAGGTTATTTAAACCTTAATGAATTAAATAACAAGATTATTCATTTAATAGGGTCACTTAAATCAGTTTTTGATCAAAATGATTTAAGGGATGTATTAATGGAATTTTCTAAAAAATTACAAAAAATTTTTAATATTGATGAAATTAGTTATGGGATTTACGACAAAATTATTGCAACTCAAAAATATGATCAGATTGCTTTTTATAACTACAAAAATAACCGTATTTATGAAAAACTAATAAGTTATGATGAACTTAAAGATTCTGAAATCGAAATGATGCTGAAGACTAATAATGAGGTTGCTATTGATTTTACTTATAATAAATTATTAGTTAATGATGTCTTCACACAAAGAAAATTTATTGACAATGGTTTTAACTATTTATTAGGTATCCCGTTTTTTGATGAAACCGGATTGTATCTAAGTATTACATATAAATCTAAAAACATAGATGTAACAGCTACAGAGAACTCAATTATTTTAAAAATTGCATCCAGCTTATTAGAAAGAAGTCTTGTCAGTTATTTTTTAACAAAAAAAATAATTATCGATGACATTGTAAAAAAATCTATTCTAAGTGGCACTAACAACTATATAATATATCATTATGGAAATAAAATGGTTATCGATAATAATTTTAAAGAATTACTAGGGTTTGAATCTAATCATTTTGATTCCAAGAGATATACGGATTTAATGAGTAAATCAGACTCATTCAATTATTTAAAAGTTGATTTTAATATTGAAAACTCATATTCTCTTGATTATGCCATTAAAATCAAGGATGAGTTTTATTCTGTTACAGAGAAAATAATTAGTAATTACCAAGATGGAGAATTATTTTTTGTAGGGACTATTCATATTAATGAAAAAAATAGTAATGTTTATGATGATGAAATATTTATAAAGAAAATTGAAGATTATAAGAGTCGAGTAAATGATTTAGAGTTTAAATTTTCATTAATTAGGATTGCAGGTGAAGTTGGAGATTCTAATTATATAGAAAGCACCTTCAACACAAAACCTTATTTTTTGAGTGATGGTGATTATATAATCATTCTAGAAAATGAAGTAAACCAAAAAGTATTAGATAAGTATTTCAATGGTTTTAAGTTAAATCATTCAGTAGTCAGATTTCCACGAGATATGATAAATATTGATGAGATGATTAAGTATTCGAAGGTCAGTCTTGATAATAACATAGAATATTTTAGTGAAGAAATACACCATAAGTTTCTACAAAAAATTTCTGCAAATAATATAGTTAGAGATATGGTTAAGTCAAATATTGAAATATTGTTAAATGAAGTTATCGATAAAACTAAAGCTTTTGAAGTTACATGTAATATAAAAGGATTGTCATTTAAAGAAAATATAAGAAAAATATTAGAAGAAGATAATCTAATAATGCTTGAGAATAAAATCTATGATAATTTCAAACCTAAGTTAAAGAATAATTTGTTTTATATTTTTATGACTGCTAAATCTCTATCTAACATCATTCATAATAATAGATTGAAAGATGATTCAAACATAATATATGTAATTGACTCTTTTGATTCGACACTTATTGAATCATTAAACAAACTAAAATCAAAAGGGCTTAAATTCATTGTTGACTATAAGGTTTTATATCATATCAATATTATGGATCTTAACACATTAGGCCTATATGGTATATCAATATCTGAAGGAATTCAAAGAGATGTGAGAGCTAATATTTTAGAAATTTCATCTACTTATAATTTTAAATTATACACTAATTATAATTTCATTGACTACGCAGATTGTATATATAAAACAGACAAATTCATTAAGGATGATGATTATGTTGAATAATACTTTACTAATAAACAAATATATAGAAAGTTTAAATGACGGTGAGATAAAAAGAGTTTTATTTAAAGATAAATTTAATTTTCATATGGCTAAAACATCATTAGAGACATTACTTAACATAGAGATTCTAATAGATGAATATCTAAAAGATACTAAAGTTAAAAACAATAACGGTGATAAAATAATTCTATTATTCGGGATTTTACAAGGCCTTTTTGTTGGAATAGACTCTATATATACGATTGGTAAGGCAACAGGTTTAAATAAGTTAATGATTAACTTAAATCAACATGAATCCTTAAGAGAAATAAAAAACATAAGAAATGATGTTGTTGGACATCCAACCTATCGTTATTACGAAAATAATTCTGTTGGTTATTGCACATTAGATCTAGATCATATTGAAGATTCAAAAATCACATATTTTATTCACACATATGAAAACAATAAAATTGTTATTAAAAAAAGACAAGTTGATTTAATTAATTCTATTAATGATTATCATATAGAATTAGATGAGATTTTAACTAGAACTATTAAGTTCAATGAAGTTTTGTTATCTAAAGAAAAAACAAATCTTTCACGATTAATTAGTTTACTTGGAGAAAAATTTATTAGAGGTATATATGATGAAAATTTATTAGAAGATATTAGAGTTAAATACTCCAAACTTTTTAACTTGCCTAAATCAGCTAATAATAGGGTTATTTGGAGATTGAATTTAATTGATTATCTATTTAATTTTCATGACAAAAATGAATACACTAGGTATTTAACATATTCAGAAATCCACAAACTGTATTTGCTTGTATTTAATTTTGAAAATAAGGTAAACAATAAATTGAAGTACAAATTTATTAAATATAAAAATAATCAAGAATTTAAATACCTGAGATCTCAATTATTAAGACTAAAAGATATCAATTTTAAATTAGATATTCTACATGATTCAAGGCATCCGCTTTATAATAGTTCAATTAAATTGTTAATAAGTCGTTTTAAGTTAGATACTAGATGTTCAGATTTAATAAATTGGATAGAATCTCAAGTTAATCAAAGCAATGATAGTATGCTGTATCTTATCGGTTCAGAGCTAAAAAAGTGATTGATTAATTATAAATATTTGGTAAAATAATAATAAGTGAGGAGCATATCTATGTTTATAATTAATTTTTTAAAAGCTTTGGTTTTACCAAACAAAATGCAACGTTTTTCTAATATGCCAATTATAATATCAATTGCTATATTTTTATTGGGTTCATATATATTGGCTTATCCCCATTCTAAATATGTTTCTGATAACAGATATGAAATAATGGAAGAACAAAATCTATATGATTTAATGGTATTTTCAAAATTAAGTTCAACTGATTTAAACACATTAAGACAAACCAAAGCAAAAGTAGAAAATGGTACAGTTTTAAGAACTGATACTTTAGTAGAAGGAGAACCATTTGTATTTCAAGTGGAAGAAAATGAAGTTATATCAAACATATACATTGTTTTTGATCTATACGATGTTTTTGATCCTAAAGCTGAACCAAGTTATGATGTGAATACAAGATTTAATTTAATGAATAAAAACGAAGATGAGAATTACTATTTATTAGTTTTTTATCAGGACAGAGTATACTATCAAACAATTGATAGGTTTAAGCAAATACCTTATTCTACTGATGATTTTTTAGATTTCGAAAATATTGAAGATGGCAAGAAAATTTCTAATTTCATGATTGATATGTATATTCCATCTATTAGAAGTGAAAATACTTTTACAACTTTTATTAGTACAGTTGTTTATACATTTATTATTATTATGATTGTATGGATTTTCTTTAGATTTAGTGGTTCGACTCTTGGTCTTAAGGATTTCTATAATATGGGTAGTTTGAGCTCGATTATACCTTTAGTTCTTATCTTTATTTTGTCCTTTATATTCCCTAAAGCAAATTTGATGTTCTACTATAGTACTGTTTTTGGGGTTTATTTCTTGGCTATGATGTTCATAATAAATTCTAAAGGGAAAATAGCATAAAGTAGAGTTTTATAAAATTTTAAGCGATTGAGAGATCAATCGTTTTTATTATAAAAACAATATTAATTATCTAAACTTAAAAAAGTTGAAATATAAAATTTACTTTTAAATTATGCAATTTTGTGCTATTATATATAGGAGATAGGTGAGAATATGAAAAGAACAATTACTAGAATTATTGCAATGTTATGGCTATATAGTTATGAAATAAATAATGAAACTAAACTTGATGATATAATAAATATTTTAGGTGAAGATATCGTTTATGATGAGAAGTTTTTATTACAATTAATTGATGGAGTATTGACTAATATAGATGAAATTGATCATATTATTAGCATATATATTAAAAAGTACACTATTGATCGATTAAATATTGTTGATAAGAACTTAGTTCGTATTGGAGTATATGAATTAAAATATTTAAAAACTCCAAAGTCTATAATAATCAATGAAATTGTTGAAATTAGTAAAGAATATAGTGAGGTTGAAAACTATGATTCTTCCAAATTTAACAATTCCTTACTTGATGCGATTGCCAAGGGTTTAAGCGATGGAAGGTAATGAAAATAAATATTTAACGGTATCAGCCTTAAATAAATATATTTCATATAAATTTGATAAAGATATTCATTTACAAAGTGTTGTCGTTAAGGCGGAAATCTCTAATTTGCGTTTATCAAAAGGCATTCTATATTTTGTTCTTAAAGATGATGAATCTGAGATTGATGCATTAATGTTTTCTAATAATGTAAACCGATTAAATTTTAAACCTGTAGATGGAATGACAGTTATTGTAACTGGTAAAATCAATGTATATATAAAAAAAGGCAGATATTCAATTACAATTTCAACAATGGATGATGTTGGACTTGGTGAGGCTTATTTAAACTTTATAAGATTGAAAGAAAAATTAGATACAGAAGGTTTATTTGATCAAGATAAAAAATTGAAGCTACCAAGGATGGCTGAAAAAATAGGAGTAATTACTTCATCAACTGGTGATGCACTTCACGATATTGTTTCAACAATCTCAAAAAGGTTTCCGATTGCTGAGGTTTTCTTATACCCAGCTATCGTTCAAGGAAAAGATGCTCCTAAATCTTTGATTAATGCTTTAAATAAAGCATATAAAGATAATAAAGTTGAACTAATCATAATTGGTCGTGGTGGAGGTAGTATTGAGGATTTATCTTGTTTTAATGATGAAGAATTAGCAAGAGTGATTTTTGATAGTAAAATTCCAATTATTAGTGCTGTAGGTCACGAAGCGGATTATACAATTTGTGATTTTGTTGCTTCATTTAGAGCTCCAACTCCTACTGGAGCGGCTGTTATTGCAACTAGAGAAGTAAATGATATATTGAATGAGATATTAAGTTATCAAAAAAATCTAGTTTCTAGTATAAAACAAAAACTAGTTAACTCATATAATACATATCAAAATTTATTGAATAGTTATGGAATTAAAAATTTTCCTCAAATTATAAATAGTAAGGAGGAAAACTATTTAAAGGTAGTCAATCACTTACATTTAGTTTCACCAATTCAATTAATAAATAATCAAATAAAAGAAGTAGAAGATTTTAAGAGACGTCTATTTGCTTTAAACTTAGATTTAAAAATAAGTAAAAGTATTGATGAAATTAATAATCTTAAAAATAATATTTTTAAAAACACAAGTGATTTAATAAGTAAAAATGATATTTATGTTGATAGTTTAATCGATAAATTAATCTTACTAAATCCTTTGAATATTATGAAAAAAGGATATAATTTAACATATCAAGAAAATAAACTAGTTACATCAATAAAAGATGTACAAAAAGACAAAAATATAACAATTAAATACCATGATGGTAAAGTTAAAGCTTTAGTATTGGAGGTAAGTGATGAAGAGTTATCGTAAAGAACTAACTATTAATTTTCCAAAAAGAAGAGGTTTTGTTAATATTACCAGAGAAATAGAAGCTGCTTTAAAAGAAAGTAATATTTCCGAAGGTATACTTTTATGTAATGCTATGCATATAACTGCGAGTGTATTTATTAATGATGATGAATCAGGGTTACACCAAGATTTTGAAAAGTGGCTCGAAGGTTTAGCACCTGAAAAGCCATACTCAATGTATAATCATAATGGGTATGAAGATAACGCTGATGCTCATTTGAAACGTTCTATTATGGGACGAGAAGTAGTTGTTGCCATAACAAATGGCAAGTTAGATTTTGGTCCTTGGGAACAAATATTTTACGGAGAGTTTGATGGTAAACGCAGTAAAAGAATTCTAATAAAGATAATAGGGGAATAATATGAAATTTGAAGATTTACTTAATGAATTAAAAGTTATAGTTTCTGAGTTAGAGAGTGGAACTTTAAGTCTAGAAGAATCAATTGAAAAATACCAAAGAGGTATGGAGTTAAGTAGTTTATGTAAAAATAAATTACTAGAAGCAAAAGAAATAGTAGTTAATAAGATGAATGATAATTCCGATTTAGGGGAAAAATAATATGTTTGAAACCGAAAGAGCCATTATTGATAATAGGTTAAATGAGATAGTATCTAAATACACGGAAATTAAAGAAGCTGCCTCTTATGCCTTGTTCACTGGTGGTAAGAGATTAAGACCATTGCTTGTTCTTTTAACCTTAAAAGATTTAAATATTGATATTAAAAAAGGTTTAGATATCAGTTGTGCAATAGAAATGATTCATGCCTATTCTTTAGTTCATGATGATTTACCGGCAATGGATAATGATGATTTAAGAAGAGGTAAACCAACTAATCATATTGTTTATGGAGAAAATGTGGCTATTTTGGTTGGTGATGCTTTACTTACTGAAAGTTTCAATGTTATTGCAAACAGCAATATTGAAAGCAATAAAATAATAGAAATAATTAAGGTTATTTCTTCATTAGCTGGTGCTAATGGTATGATACGTGGCCAATATTTAGATTTAAAATCAGATGTTAGAACTATGGATGATATCAATTTGATTCATGATCATAAAACCAAAGATTTAATAGAAGCATCTCTATTGAGTGCGGCGATAATTGCTGATGAAAATCTTGAAGATTATAAGAAAATTGCTTATTTCTTAGGGAAAGCTTTTCAGATTAAAGATGATTTAGATGATATTGATAAACAGGAAACTTCAACAATTCTTAGATTAATTGGTTATGAAAAATCTCATTCATTATTAGTTGAGTATCGTATAAGATGTTTAAATCTTATTGAAAATATTATAGGTAGAAAAGATTTATATAAACTTGTGGAGTTAATTATATGATGTTAAAAGACGTAAAATCACCAGATAACTTAAAAGAACTTTCTATTAAAGAGCTAAATACTTTAGCTTCTGAGATTAGAGAGTTTTTAATCGATAATTTAAGTAAAACTGGTGGTCATATGTCGAGTAATTTAGGGATTGTTGAAATGACAATTGCCCTACATTACGTTTTTAATAGTCCATATGATAAATTTATTTTTGATGTAGGTCATCAATCCTATGTTCATAAGATACTTACTGGCAGATTAGATAAATTTGATAGTTTAAGAAAAAAGAATGGTTTATCTGGTTTTATTAATTATAACGAAAGTAATCATGATGTTTGGGAAGCTGGGCACTCTTCCACATCTTTATCAGCTGCTAGCGGTTTTTTAGAAGCAAAAGAAGCAGGAAAAGATATTGGAGAAGTTATTACAATAATAGGTGATGGTTCGATACCAAATGGATTATCTTTTGAAGCTTTAAATTATTTAGGAGCTAAAACTAATCAAAAATCGATTATTATTTTAAATGATAATGATATGAGTATATCTAAAAATGTTGGTAAACTTGCTAAAACTATGAGTAAAATTAGAATTAAAAAGTCTTACTCATTATTTAAGCGTTTAACACCGAAATTTATTCATCGCCATTTTTATAAGTTAAAAGTTGCTATGAGAAGTTATGTTTATCAACCTACTTTTTTTTCTTCGCTTGGTTTTAAGTATTATGGACCAATTGATGGGCACAACATTGAAGATTTGATTAAATTTTTTATGTTTGCAAAGAAGACAAAAAGTTCTGTTTTATTACATGTGAAAACTATTAAGGGGAAAGGATATCCTTTTTCCGAGTTAGATACTACTGGAATATGGCATGGTGTGGGGCCTTTTGACATAAAAACTGGAAATTCTTTAAATAATAATCATATAGATTATGTTAATTGGGGAGAAGGTATTTGCCAGCTTTTAGTTGATTTATACAATGATAAAGTAAGAGTTATTACTCCGGCAATGATTAGTGGTTCAAATTTAAGGGGTTTTCAAGAAAAGTATCCCAATAGTTTAATAGATGTTGGAATAGCTGAGGAACACGCAGTTGTTATGGCTGGTGCTATGGCTAGAAATGGCTTAATTCCAGTTGTTTCAATTTATTCTACTTTCTTACAAAGGGCGTATGACCAATTAAACCATGATGTATGTAGAAGTAACAACCATGTTATATTCTTAGTTGATCGTGCTGGCATTACTGGAGGGGATGGATCTACCCATCAAGGAATTTTTGATATATCCTTTATGACAGCATTACCAAATATTGTAATTTCTATGCCGAGAAATTTATCTGAAGCAAAAGGGCTTTTGAAATTAGCGCTTTTAGAAAATAAACCATTTGTAATTAGGTATCCTAAATCCAATGTTTTAAACACTGTTGAAGATGTTGATATTTCGTTAGGAACTTGGGAAGAATTATATCCTATATCAGATATTAATATTCTTACATATGGTGATCAACTAGATAAGTATATATTAAAATTAAAAGATAAAGACTGTGGTTTAATTAATGGTCGATTTATTAAACCAATTGATGAAGTTATCTTAAAAAAACTTTCAAACAAGAAACTTATAATTATTGAAGAAGTGGTTAGGAATGGTTCATTAGCATCATTAATATTAGATTATAATAACCGATATAAATTAAATATAGAAATTGAGTCTTATGCAATTGATGATTTATTTATTGATAGTGGAAGTATTGATGAGTTAAGAAAAGAGTTAAAATTAGATGTGGATAGCATTTTAGAAAAAATATAAAGAGGTTTTAGATTATGTTAGTTTCCTTAACAGTACAAAATTTCGCAATTATAGATAATATTCAAATTGATTTTGATAAAGGCATGAGCGTTTTAACAGGCGAAACCGGCGCTGGTAAATCTCTTATTATTGATGCAATTGGTTTATTATTTGGAAAAAGAGCATCTAATGAAATGATAAGACACACTGAAAATAAAGCAGTGGTTGAAGGCGTCTTTTCAAATATTTGTAATGATTTAAGTGATTTACTGAATGAACTAGGTATTGAACTTAATGATGATTATCTTATAATAAAAAGAGAGATATATGAAAATGGGAAGAGTATTTCTAGAGTGAACAATACTGTTGTAACTTTAAACCAGTTAACATCAATAAGTGAATATTTAGGAGACATTCATTCCCAAAATGATACTTTTGGGTTAATCAATCCAAAAAACTATTTACGATTTATTACTAACAAAGATATTGATGATTGTTTATTAATTTATAAAGAAGAATATAAGGATTATCAATCAAAGAATAAAGAGTACAACACATTATTAGAAAGAAGTGTTTCTACAAAAGAAAAAGAAGAATTTCTTAGATATCAACTTAATGAAATTAATCGATTAAATATTTCAGTTGAAGAAGAAGCAGAACTAAAAAAAGAGTTAGATATAATTTCTAATAAAGAAGATGTTGTTAATAATATAGCAAATATAATTGAGACATTTGATGAAACAAACATTTTAGATGCATTATATTCAATTAGTTTAAATTTTGAAAAGCTTTCTAAATATGATGATAACTATAAACAGTTACAAAAACAGGTTCTTGAAAGTTATTACTCACTACAAGAAGTAAGAGATAATAAAAACATGAAAATATCTTATGGTGAGATGGATTTAGATAAAATTGATGATATAAATTCTAGGCTTGCTGTTTATTCTGATTTAAAAAGAAAATACAAAAAGTCTACTCCTGAGATTATTGAATATTTTAATGAGACAAAAAAAGAAGTCGATTTGATTGAAAACTTCGACTTCATATTAGAAAAGCTTCAAAAAGTTAAATTAGAAGCGTTCAATAAAGTATTAGCTACAGGAAAAAAACTAAGTGATTTAAGACGTCAAGCAAGTATTGAGATATCCTCGGAAATTAAGAAACATTTACAAGATTTACATATCAAAAATGCTCAGTTTGAAATTCAATTTATCAACCCTAATCAAGATGATTTGAGAATTGATGGGATTGATGTTATTGACTTTATGGTGTCATTTAACAAAGGTGAACCATTAAAACCTTTATCAAAATCACTTTCCGGTGGTGAAATGAGTCGTTTTATGTTAGCTTTAAAAACGGTTATTGAAGATAATGTATTTCTTTCAACAAAAATATTTGATGAAATTGATAATGGTGTAAGTGGATCGGTTGCATATAGTATTGGAGAAAAAATTAAATCAATTTCTAAAAACTCTCAAGTGCTATGTATTACGCATTTACCACAAGTAGCAGCCATAAGCAATGAACATTATCGTATTTCAAAATATATTCAAGATAATAAGACATACACGAAAGTTCATAAACTATCTTATGAAGAAAGAATTGTTGAAATAGCGTCTATGATTTCAAACGGTAGCCCTAGCAAAACAAGTCTTGATTTAGCAAAGGAATTATTGGATAATTATTCGTAAAAAAAGCCACCTAAATTAGGTGGCTTATAATATTAAAAAAGACTTATTTAAAAGTCTTTTATTGGTTCATTCTGTCAATTAGAACCCAAATTAATGCAACAACAGGTAATAATACTGTCCCTGCAACAATTAGATAAACAATTACTTTGCCTAATTTTGTCTTAGCTGGACTTTTACGTAATTCTATTTCTACAGAATTGTCCATTCTTTTTCGGGTTTTAATAAAAGCTTCTTTGTCTTTATTCTTCTTCATTTCATTCACCTCTTATGCCATTTGTATTATTATACCACATCAAAACAAAAAAATAAATATAATTATAAATTTTAATGATTTTATGCTATAATATTATAAGGTGGTATTATGCAACAGAGTATAAATTATAGAATTATTTTTCATATTGATATGAATAGTTTTTATGCATCTTGTGAGCAAGCAAATAATAAAGACTTGATAGGAAAACCAGTTGTTGTAGCCCATAATGATGTATTTAGGAAAAGTATAATTTTAACTGCATCCTACGAAGCCAGAAAATATGGAATAAAAACAACCATGATGGTCAGAGACGCAATTAAATTATGCAATGATTTAATTGTAATAGAGCCGAATTTTGAATTATATCAACACTATTCTCAAGTGTTTTTTGATTATTTACGAACAATATCTAACAAGCTAGAAGTAACTTCGATTGATGAAGGTTATATGGATTTAACTGATGTTTGTCAAAAAGTAAATGCTTTAGAACTTGCAAACACTATTCAACAAACTCTACTAAATAAATATCAACTACCATGTAGTATCGGGATAGCTCCTAACAAGTTTTTGGCTAAAATGGCATCTGATATGAAAAAGCCACTTGGTATTACAGTTTTAAGAAAAAGAGAAATCGAATCACTTTTATGGCCATTACCTATTGGAAGTATGTATGGTGTTGGAAAAAAAACAGCTCCAAGATTACAAGAAATTGGTATTCATACTATCGGAGACATTCACGGAGTAAACCATGACAAACTAAGAGAAGTAGTTGGAAAATCGATGCTTGAGTATTTATTGAATCGCTCAAAAGGAATAGATGATTCTGAAGTTGACTATTACTCATTCGATTCTGTTTCTTCTATAAGTAATTCGCATACCTTTGATTATAATCTTTTAAATGTGAAAACAATGAAAGACACACTTAAAGTTTTAAATAATAGTGTTAGTGCTAGATTAACTAGTAAGAATTTAGTTGCTAATACAATAGGAATACAAATTAAGTATGGTGATTTCAAATTAATAAATCGTAGTAAGGGATTAGTTCAACCGATAAATGATAGTTTAGAAATGTGGAACATCGTTGAAGAATTATTTGATGAACATTATGATTGGGTTAGCGAAGTTCGTTTAGTTGGGGTGTTTGCAACAAGATTATCAGATGAGTCTAGTGATCTTAAGCAAATTTCAATTTTTGATGATTTTGATAAATTAAATAAAGAAGAGCATGTTAGCAATGTATTAAACAAAATAAATGAAATGTATAAAAATAAAATAATTAATATAGGAATTAATAATAAGAAGGGTGAGTAAAATGTATTTAGGCTTAGTAAGTAAATATAAAGTTGAAAGAGAAACAGATTTAGGTTATATGATTAGTGATGAAACAGGAGAATATTTTCTTCATCATAATGAATGTAACGGGAATTATTATAAGGATGGGGAAATAATTGAAGCATTCTTATATGTAGATAAGATGAAAAGAATTGCAGCTACTGCCCATATACCTTACATCACTACCCAATCAATTGGTATATGTGAAGTTGTTGGAAACAGTTCGGCTGGTGTATTTCTAAATATTGGGATTAGCAGAGATATACTATTATCAAGTGATGATTTGCCAGAAAAAAAATGGCCGGAGATTGGAGATAAATTGTGTTGCACACTAAGAGCAAGAGGAAGATCTTTATTCATAAAACTTTTATCTAAACCAGAAATTCTAGAACATACTAATGGAGATTTAGAAGTTAACCAAAAATATGAAGCTTTTGTGTATAGAATTACTGATAAAGGCATAAATGTTGTAACTAACAATTTTAATGTTGTTTTTATTTATTACAAACATCTACGTAAAGATTATCGAATTGGTGAAAGAGTAGAAGTGAAAATAATAGATTTTAAAGATAATGATTATTATGGAACTTTAATTTCTCAAAAAGAAACAATGATGCAAGATGATTCTCTGGTTATTATGGAGTACTTAAAAAGTCACCATGGTGTAATGAATTTCACATCAAATACAGATCCCGAACTAATTTTTAATGTTTTTAAAATGAGTAAATCAGCATTTAAAAGAGCATTAGGAAAACTATTTAAAGAACATAAAGTAATTCTTGAAGATGATAAAACAATCATGGTAGATTATTTGAAAAATAAATAGAAGATTTCAGCATATAATCATATTCAAACTTTGTTTTTGAATCAATTTAACTAAATCGGAGGTAAATATGAATAATAAGATTACTAATGATCAAGAAACTAACACAAAAACCAATAAAGTTTGGATGATTACTAAACTTATATTTTTATCAATATTTAAAGTTATATATAAAACATTTCAGGCTGTAAAATTCTTTTTCACTATACCATTGCTTTCATTTGCTTCTAGTGTATTTGTTTTATTATTTGCATTAGTCTTCAAACCTTTGGTTAATGCATTACCAGATTCAATTAATAATGGATTTATTGAATCGTTTCTAGCAGCTATAATCTTCGTTCTACTAAGATTTTTCATTTATCGCGACAAATTAATATATGACAAGGACTTTGATCATAGCAAGAGTTTATCGGGATTCATTTTCTCAATTGTTTTTTGGGTATTACCAATATTATTATTTAAAAATGAAACCTTATTTGCACAAGAGTTTTTAGAACAAGGTAGAGCATACACACCTTTCTCGCTAATATATGTCGCATTATATTTACCACACATGTGGTTATCAACTTTATTTGGTGAGTTCTTATATGTAGTGATGGGTGGTTTAGTTTTAAATAGTATTATTGCAGCAACGTCTACTGGAATATTAACTAAACTATTCATTGAAGAAGTAACAAATAATTAAATTGACAAGATTTTTAATAATTGGTATAATACTAATATAAACCAAGGAAGTAGTATTTGTATATTGTTTTTGCTTAAGAGAGAAGTGGGTTGGTGTAACACTTTCAAAAATTATATATTGTTGACGACTATGGAGGTTCTTATAAGACGTATAGTTTGCGTTAAAAACTTTATTAAGTGCATCGAAAGATGAATTAAGGTGGCACCGCGGTTATTATCGTCCTTAAATGATTTTTAAGGACTTTTTTTGATATTATTTGGAGGTATATTATGAGTTATCAAAGAGTAAAAGGCACACAAGATTTTTATAATGATTCAATTTTGAAATTACGCTATGTAGAAAAACTAACATTAGAAATAGCAAAAAATTATGGATTTAAAGAAATTAAAACACCGATATTTGAGAATACTGAGGTTTTCACAAGATTAGGTGATGAAAGTGATGTTGTGAAAAAAGAAATGTACACTTTTATGGACAAAGGAAACAGAAGCATTACTTTAAGACCAGAAGGCACGGCAGGTGTTGTTAGAAGTTTTATTGAGAACAAACTATATGCAAATAATCTTCCTTTAAATAAACTCTGCTATTTTGGTCCGATGTTTAGATATGAAAGACCACAAGCCGGAAGATTTCGAGAATTTAACCAATTTGGTGTTGAGGTGTTTGGAGCAGGAACTCCATTACTAGATGCTGATGTAATAATTAGTGCATATAATATTTTTAAATCTTTAGGAATTGAAAATATCAAGTTAAAAATCAACTCGATTGGAGATTTTGAATCAAGACAAAACTATTCAAAGGCACTAGAAAAATATTTTGCTTCAAATATAGAAAATATGTGTAGTGACTGTAATAGAAGACTGGTTACAAATCCTATGAGAATATTAGATTGTAAAGTTGATAAAAACAATCCGATATTATTAAATGCACCCAATATAAATGAATATCTCAATCAAGATTCCATAAAATATTTTAATGAAGTATTAAGTGTATTAGATGCTTTTAATATAAATTATGATGTTGATTATAATTTAGTGCGAGGATTAGATTATTATACTGATACTGTATTTGAGTATGTTATCGAAAGTGATGATGAATTAAACTCCCTAGCAATTTGTGCAGGTGGAAAATACTCATCATTAGTAAAAGAGATGAGCAATCAAGATATACCAGGAATTGGTTATGCCTTTGGGGTTGAAAGAATAATTGCAATAATGGAAAAGCAAAATAAATTTAAAGATATAGAATATACTACGGATGTACAAATCATTAGTCTTGATGAAATCTCAAAACTATATAGTTTAAAACTTGCTAATGAACTTAGATTATCTGGTTATGTTGCAGAAATAGACTATACGAACATCACGATGAAACATCAGTTTAAATTAGCCGATAAAATTAATCCTAAATTCATTATTATTGTTGGTGAGGATGAAATTAAAAATAATAAGTTTACAATTAAAAATTCATATAATAAAGAACAAGTCACAATAAATAGTCAAGATTTACTAACATTTTTGAAGGAGAATTTATAATGAGAAGCCATAAAAATAATGAATTGCGTTTATCTAATGTAGATGAACAAGTTGTTTTAGTAGGTTGGGTAAGCAAAGTGAGAAATCTCGGTGGTCTTATTTTCATTGATTTAAGAGATAGATATGGGATCACCCAACTTACTGCTAAACCAGAAAATAAAAACCATAGTATATTAGAAACAATTAAAAATGAATATGTTATAAAGGTAGAAGGTACTGTTAAAGAGAGGGAAAGCAAAAATCCTAATTTAGAAACGGGAGACATTGAAGTAGAAGTTACTAATATTGAGATATTAAGCGAGGCAAACTTAACACCAATGATTATTGCTGACAAGACCGATGCTTTAGAAGATTTGCGTATGAAGTATCGTTATTTAGATTTACGAAGACCTGCAATGCAAAGCAATATGTTTTTACGACACAAAGTCACAAAAACTGTTAGAAATTATTTTGATAATATTGACTTTATTGAAGTTGAAACTCCAGTTTTTGGTAAATCAACTCCAGAAGGAGCAAGAGACTATCTAGTACCTTCTCGAGTTCATCCGGGAAAATTTTATGCTCTTCCTCAATCACCACAAATGTATAAACAATTATTAATGGTTTCTGGTTTTGAAAGATATTATCAAATAGTAAAATGTTTCAGAGACGAAGATTTAAGAGCAGATCGTCAAATGGAATTCACTCAAATTGATGTTGAGATGAGTTTTGTTGATGAAGAAGATATTTATCAATTGATTGAAGGAATGCTTAAAGAGGTAATGTATAATACTAAGGGAATTACTATTAATACTCCTTTTCCAAGAATTTCATTTGATGAATCTATGGATAGATACGGAACTGATAAACCGGATACCCGTTTTGACTTAGAACTAGTTAACATAAGTGATATAGTTTCTACCTTGGAATTTGGGGTTTTTAAGACTTGTTTAGAAAACAATGGTATAATTAAAGCAATAAATGTTAAAAATGCTGCAGATAAATTTTCTAGAAAAGATATTGATAAATTAACAGAAAGCATAAAGAAATTTAAGGCTAAAGGATTAGCTTGGTTCAAAATGGAAGATAATTCTTATACTGGTGGTATTTCTAAGTTTATAACTGATGAAGTTTCGAGCACTTTAAATTCAAAATTAAATATCTGCAATAATGATTTAATCTTAATAGTTGCAGATAATAAGAATGTTGTTAATAGTTCTTTGTCATTCTTAAGAACATATTTGGGTAGAGAGCTTAATTTAATTGATCATGAAAAATTTAATTATTTATGGATAGTTGATTGGCCATCATTTGAGTTTGATGAAGAAGAAAATAGATATGTAGCAATGCATCATCCATTCACATCTCCTAAAGATGAATCTAAGTCGCAAATACTTACAAATCCTGGTAGTTGCTATTCTAAATGTTATGACATCGTTCTAAATGGTTATGAACTTGGAAGTGGTTCTATTAGGATTCATGACCAAAAACTTCAAGCTGATATGTTTAAAGCTGTTGGATTAACAGATGAAGAAATTGTTGAAAAATTTGGTTTTTTTGTTGAAGCATTAAAATATGGTACTCCACCACATGGCGGTATAGCTTTAGGTTTGGATAGATTAGTAATGTTATTAACCTCTTCAACATCAATAAGAGATGTAATTGCTTTCCCAAAAAGTGCTAATGCAATTGATCCTATGAGTGAAGCTCCCTCAGTCATCGATGAAAAGCAATTAAAAGAACTAAAGATAAAGATCGAAAAATGATTTTTCAAAGATTAAAATATTTGTTTGGATTAGAAAACTTAGAAAAATTAAATAATGCTAAAGTAGCAGTAATTGGTTTAGGTGGAGTAGGTGGTATAACCGCCATTAGTTTAGCTAGATCAGGAGTGGGAAATATTATAATATGCGATTATGACGTTGTTGATATAACAAATATTAATCGTCAAATTATAGCGAATATTAAAAATATTGGCCGACTTAAAACTGATGTTTTAGAAGAAATGATTCTAGAAATCAATCCAAACTGTAAAGTTACAAAAATTAGTCAAAAGGTAAATGATAGTCTATTTTTGGAAAATCCTAATTTTATTATTGATTGTATCGATGATATTAAAAGTAAGAAATACTTAATTGAACAGTGTTTAACAAGAAAAATTAAGTTTATTAGTTCTATGGGTGCTGCCAAAAAAGTCGACCCTTCTAAGATAGCAGTAGTCAAACTGTCAAAAACTTCTTATGATCCAATCGCAAAAATCCTCAGAAATCATTTTAAGAATAATGATTTTTATGTAGTATCATCTACAGAGAAACCAGCTAAAATTGATGTTTTGGGCTCATATATGAACGTAGTATCGACATTTGGATTGTTTTTAAGTGATTATATTATTAAGTGCATAATAAGGAGGTAACATGTTTTTAACGGGAGATGTATTTATACAGGTCTTAATTATAGTGGGTGCGATGGTTCTATTCTTAGGAACATTTATGTTAAATAGAAAAACAAAAGTACCAAAAGATGTAGAACCAATAGATAAATGTAATACTTGTTTTTCAGACACTTGTATAGTTAAAATTAGTGATGTTGAGAAAATAAAGGAAGAATTACGCGAACAAATTAATAAATGTGAGGATTATAATGAAAAGAACTGATTATATTAATTGGGATAAGTATTTTATGGGAGTAGCCATATTATCAAGTATGAGAAGTAAAGATCCAAACACTCAAGTTGGTGCATGTATTGTAAATGAAAAAAAGAGAATTGTTGGTATAGGATATAACGGTTTCCCTCATGGATGTGATGATGATGTCTTTCCTTGGGAAAATAATGATAATTATTTGGATTCTAAGTATCCATATGTAGTCCATGCTGAGCCTAATGCAATCTTAAATGCCACTTGTCCTTTGGATGATTGTACATTATATGTTACACTATTTCCATGTAATGAATGTAGTAAGTTAATCATTCAAAGTGGAATAAAGGAAATTGTATATTTGTCGGATAAGTATAATGGATTGGAATGGGATATTGCATCAAAAAGAATGCTTGATGCATCTAAAGTGAAATATCGCAAAATGGAACCATTCAATATTAGTTTAGAAGGGTAAAAAAATGATTAATTTTTTAAAAGAAATTTGGAATAAAATAAAAAAATCATCATTTAAATTGAAAATTATTATTTCCTTAATACTTGTTTTATACTTATTTGTAATTACAGTTACTACAGTAAGTATAAATATGTTTTCAAAAGATGATTATTATTTATTAACACCAGGAGAAATAAGTAGAGTAGATAATGTTATAAAAACAGATACTATTCACAATTCGGGTGATATTTATACAATTTCTGTATACGAATTTAGAAAAGTATCGCTATTACAATATTGGATTGCAAAAAGCTCCTCAAATTATCAAGTTGGAATAGATAATGAATCTTATTTAAGTAATGAAGAATTATTAATTCAAGGTACGATAATGAAGGATAATAGCATCACAAATTCTATAATTGTTGCTTATCAAGAGGCAAGTAAAGTAAATAGTAATGTTGCTATTGATTATGATTTTATCGGCATTATTGTTCACTCAGTTAGTGAACTAGCAAAAGGTGATATTAAGCAATCTGATATTATTACTAAAGTTAATGATGTTACTTTTAATAGTCAAGATGAATTTATTCAATTACTAGAAGGTGCTAAATCAAATATGAATATTGATTTAACTGTTCTAAGAGAAGAACAAGAAATTCAAGTACAAACAAGTTTTTACACTTCTGAAGGTAGTATATTTTTAGGTATTAATGGTTATGAACATTATAAAATCAACTCAGCGACTCCTGATTATGATACTTATAGTAATAATACAACTGGTCCTTCAGGAGGTTTTATGCAATCATTAGCAATATACAATTCATTAATTGCTAAAGATATTACTAATGGTAAAAGGATTGTCGGAACAGGAACTATTAGTGTTGATGGTACAGTTGGAATAATTGGTGGAGTTAAGCAAAAAGTCATTACTGCTAATACGTATAATGCTGATTATATGTTTGTTCCTCCTGCAAATTATCAAGATGCGATAAATCAATATGAATTATTAAAAAATCCAAGTTTTCCAAAACCAATATCAATATCAAACTTCACTGAAGCTATTGCATTCTTAGAAGGGTTGGTGGAATAATGAATCTATGGAAAAAAGGAAAAATCGAAATGCATAAGTATTATGAATTAAAACTTCGTAAATCAACTGATATCAAATCAATGATATTTGGTTTGATTTTAACTGTTGTTTTAGTTATTCCTGTTGCATTTTTGTTGATTGATATATTAGAGATGCTATATTATCATCCACTACTAAGTCGTTTATTAATTATTGTTGCATGGATATTGTTAATGCTATGTAATGGATTATCAAATTTATTTATGATAAAGCTTGCAAAAAGATATTATCCAGAAAATCCAAATTTAACAAATATAGATGAAAAATCTATTTTTGTTTATCAATCTTTTAATATTGGTTTTGGATTATTCACTTTAGCAATTATGATATTTTTGGGGGTACTATAATGAACAAACTAAAACTTCAACACATATTAATAGGCTTATTATTTGTAATAATAGGGATAATAATTGATCAAGTTAGTAAGTACTTTGCGATAAATTATCTTAAAAATCATGGGTCTGTAAAAGTTATTGATAAATTTTTATACTTTAATTATACTGAAAATGATGGTGCTGCTTGGGGTATATTCGAAGGTAAGCTTTGGTTGTTTTACATAATTACTGTTATTGCTTTAGGTTTATTTGTTTATATGCTTAAAGATTTTGATTTGAAAAATAACTTAGTATATAGCATTGCGTTATCACTAATTATAAGTGGTACATTAGGTAATTTTATTGATCGAATTTTCAGAAAATTTGTTGTTGATTTCATAGAAGTTGACATATTTTCATACAAAAGCTTTCCGATTTTTAACTTTGCTGATATATTTTTAACCGTTGGTGTTGGTTTATTAATATTTGATATGCTATTTGGTAAAAGCAAACACCTATTGAAATGAGGATTTAAATGGAAAATTTAATAATAACATATAGTGGTGAACCAGTAAGAATAGATAAATATATTACTGGTGAACTATCTGATGTTTCAAGAACGCAAGTTCAAATGATGATTAACAATGAATTTATTTTAGTTAATGATGAAGCTGTTAAATCAAATTATATTTTAAGAGAAAATGATGAAATTAGTATAGAATTTGTTGCTCCAGTTGAAACAGATATTGAACCGGAAAATATAGCTTTAGATATATATTATGAGGATTCAGATATCATAGTTGTAAACAAACCAGAGGGTATGGTTGTTCATCCAGCACCAGGAAATTATAAAGGAACTTTGGTTAATGCACTTCTTTATCATTGTAAAGATTTATCAGGAATAAATGGTGAAATAAGAGCCGGAATTGTTCATCGAATTGATAAGGATACTTCAGGATTGCTTGTATCTTGTAAGAACGATATATCTCATAGACATCTTAGTCAACAATTTCATGATAAAAAGGTTAATAGACGTTATATCGCTATTTGTAGTGGAGTAATTCCCCATAATTTAGGAAAAATCAATGCTCCTATTGGTCGACATCCGGTTAATCGTCAACAAATGACTGTTAGAGAAAATGGTAAACATGCTATTACTAACTTCAAAGTGTTGGATAGATTTAAAAATCATACACTAGTTGAACTTTCTCTTGAAACCGGGAGAACACATCAAATTAGAGTTCACATGAAGTATATTGGTTTTCCAGTGACTGGGGATCCGATATATGGAAATAAAGGAGAAATTAGCCAGTTTGGACAGTTTTTGCATGCTAAAACATTAGGCTTTATTCATCCGACAACAAAAAAATATGTTGAATTCGAAAGCCCGCTTCCAGATTATTTTGATAAGTTCATTAAAAGTCTAAAAGACGAATAAAAGGGTCTCTAAAATTGTTAGTGATTTTGTGGTTAAAAACACACAAAAATGATACTCAACCACAATCTATTTTAATAAAAACCACAAAAGATTTTAAAGAACCAATAAAAACACCAATTATTAATTGGTGTTTTTATTATGGAAATTCTTAAAATTTAGTTTCGAAATATCATTTAAGATCTTTGATTTCCTATCTTTAATAATTATATCAATCATATTATCAACTTGTTTCCCAGCTCCTTTTGGAAGGTCATAGTTATAATCTTTTGATAATTTTTTAAAATTCAAGATTAAATGGTATCTTGCGATAATAGAAGCAGCAGCAACTGCATAATATTTGTCTTCGGCTTTCTCAATCAACTCAACATTTTTAACAGGATCATAATCTTCTAGATATTTAAAATAGTTTGATGATGATGTGAAACCATCAATTACAATATAGTCATAATTGGTAATTTCTTTTGTAATTTTTTTTATAGCTTCATCATGCATAATAGCCTTAATTTTATTTAAGTTAAAATTTTTTAAAACATTATTATATTTATTATTATCTAAATATATAATTGTATAGGATAGTTTTTCTTTTAAAATAGGTGCTAACGCTAAAATATCAGAATCTTTTAATTTCTTCGAATCTTTTAAACCGAATTTACTTAATTCAGGTATTTGCTTTTTATTAACATAACATGCGCAAACAAATATCCCCCCAAAAACATCACCTGTTCCTACTTCGTCAGTACCTATAATATTACCAGTTAGCAATAAGTTTGTTTTGGTTATTTCAATTGAAATAGATCGATTCAAAATTTTAGATATTTCATCAAATGTTTCTTCGGAATTTTTTCCTTGAACAAGTAATTTGTTTGTTGAATATATCTTTATAATACTATCATTATACCTAAATTTGTGCTTTACATATTTCTCAGGATTATTATCAATATATTTATTAAATAATTTGACGATTTTACTAACTTCATTAATGTTTAAATTCATTGAATTACTCATAATCCACCTCTATAGATATAATAACAAACAAGTCTTTAAAAATCAATTGAATTTATTATTCTGTCTTGTTAATGTGGTGTTTTTTTGGTATAATAAAAATGGTGAAAAGTATGAAAAAATATAAAAAGACAAATAATTTTTCTTATTCTTTAGGTATTACGTTGACATTTTACTTACTTGAAAATAAGCCACAGTATATAAATAAAGTGTATATACATTCAAAGTATGAACGAAATGAAACATATTACAAATTAATTAATTTATGTGAAGAAAATGATATTGAATACCTAGAAAATGATAAGGTTTTTAATGTTTTGTCTGACAAAGAAAATTGTTATGTTATCGGTGAATTTTTGAAGTATTCCGGCAAATTGGAGAAGAACTCTAATCATTTAGTTTTAATTAATCCATCTAACATGGGTAATTTAGGAACTATTATTAGATCGATGGTTGGGTTTGGAGTTTTTAATTTAGCAATTGTTACACCTGCAGTTGATATATTTGATCCTAAAGTGATTAGATCTTCGATGGGGTCTTTATTCAAAATAAATTTTGAATTTTATGATAGTTTTACTAGCTATCAAAATGAACATAATAATAATATGTATCCATTTATGTTGCAAACTAGAACTAATCTATACAAAAATGACTTTGTTATACCATTTAGCTTAATATTTGGAAATGAAGCTTCTGGTTTAGATAGTAGTTTTTTAGAAGTTGGTACTCCTTTAATAATTAAACATAATAATGAAATTGATAGTTTGAATATCACTAATGCAGTAGCAATTGGATTATATGAAGCAACAAAAAATGATTTTTAAAAAGAGGTAAATAATGAATAAACATTATAAAACACTAGAACTGGATAAGATAATTGATATAATAACTGGTTTTATTCGTTTAGACATTAATAAAGAAGAGATATATAATGTTTCTTTAAAAAGTGACTTAGATGAAATTAAAGAAGAGTTAGAAAGAGTTGATCAAACTTCAATTATTATTCAAAGAATGGGTAGTTTCCCATTACTTTTTCATATCGATATATCTTATATCTTACTAAAAGCGTTTAAATCTGGAGTTTTAGATACTAATGAACTAGTGAAAATTAATAATTTACTTGACACAGTTAGAGATTTTTATTTGTATACCGAAAAATTAGATAATGCAGAAATTGATTACTCATCACTATTAGCAGTTATTAATGATTTGAGTTATAATAAGGATTTAAATTTACAAATTAAGAATATTGTAAATCCTTATGGAGAGATAAAAGATACTGCAAGTCCAATGCTTGCTTCAATTAGAAAAAAGCAAAAAGATTTAGAAAAAAACATTCAAAATAAATTACAAGAAGTATTAAATAAAAACAATTCTATATTAACTCAAAGTGTAGTTTCTCTAAGAAATGGTAGATATGTTATACCGGTTAGAGCTGACTCTAAAAATTTAATTAAAGGTATTATCCATGATCAATCAGCCAGTCGTGAAACAGTGTTTATTGAGCCTGCAATCATAAATGATTTAAATAATAGTTTAAATCAAAATATTCAAGATGAAAAAGATGAAATTTATAATATTTTACGAAATATAAGTGCGATAATTGGTTCATATTTTGATGAATTGACTAGTAATTATGAAATAATTAAAAAGCTGGACTTAATTTATGCTAAAGCGTCATACGCTATTTCTATTAATGCTTCAAAACCAAACATAAATAAAAATGGAATTCTTGAATTAATTAACTGTCGACATCCACTACTTAACGTAGATAATGTAGTTTCAAATAGTATATCAATGGGAAAAGATTATAAAGGGATTGTTATAACTGGGCCAAATACTGGTGGTAAAACAGTTTTATTAAAAACAGTAGGTTTATTATCTCTAATGGTTAAATTTGGATTGCTTATACCAGCTGATGATACTAGTAATGTGATGATTTTTGATGATGTTTATGCGGATATCGGTGATGAACAATCAATTAATCAAAATTTATCTACTTTCTCATCACATCTTAAAAATGTTATAGATATTATGAATCACGTGAATAATAATTCACTGGTTTTATTAGATGAACTAGGATCAGGTACTGATCCGCTTGAAGGTGCAGGGCTTGCTATAGGAATATTTGATTTTTTAATCAACAAAAAATGCTTAATTATTGCTACCAGTCATTATTCAGAACTAAAAATTCATGCTTATAATTCGAAAGAAATTATCAATGCTTCAGTGGAATTTGACGAAGTAACTTTAAAACCAACATATAAATTATTAATTGGTGTTCCAGGAATGAGTAACGCTTTAAAAATCGGAAAGAATTTAGGTTTATCTGATGAGATAATAAAAAATGCTGAAAATTATCTATTTAAGCGTAATGATAATTTAAATCAAATGTTAGATAAATTAGTTAAACAATCTAGAGAACTTGATATTAAACTAAAAGATATCGATTTAAAGAAAAACGAATTACTTTTAAAAGAAATCGAACTAGAGAGACAAAAAGAAATTAATCTCAAAGAAGAAGAGCAAATCATTACTAAGGCAAATGAAAAATCTCGCAAATTAATTGAGAGTTCAATGGAAAGAATCAATGATCTTCTTGAGGAGTTGAAGTCTAATAAAGATAAAGGATTAAAAGTTCACGAAATAGCGGACTTAACTCATAAAGTAAGAAAACTTGAAACTGATAATCATATAAATATTGATAATAGAAGAAGTGATAATATTTCTGAAAATGATACTGTATTTGTTAAGAGTTTTAATTGTTATGGGTTAGTAACTAAAGAGTTGAAAAACAACAAATTTGAGGTTTTAATTGGTAATGCAACTATGAAAATTGATAAAAAAGAACTTGTTTTATCAGAATCAAAAACCACTACATCACCAAAAAAGAGTGTTGATGTTTCTATAAAAACTAAAGTAACTTCAGAACTTGATTTAAGAGGGAAAAGATACGATGAAGCAAGTAATATGATTGATAAATTTATTGATGAAGCTATTTATGCTAATTTAAATACAATATCAATTATTCACGGCTTTGGAACCGGAACTATTAGGAGATTAGTATTGGATACATTAAAAAATCACAAAGAAATTGCCGAGTTTAGGTTTGGTGGAGCCAATGAAGGTGGACAAGGTGTTACCATTGCTACACTTAAAAAATAATTTATAAATCATATTAATTTAATCCTGGAATCTCCAGTATTAAATTAATATGTTTTTTTATATTACCAAAAAAGAAAATTTTACTTTAAAAATCGACAATTTTATGATACAATAAATTTAAGAAAGAAGTGGTAGTATGGAAAATATTGATATTATAAGTTATAAACACGATGGAGAATTGCATCGTGTTTGGAAAAATGTAATTAAATTACATGAAGATGAAGAAATATGTGTTTTACTAAATAATGAAGTTGAGGTTATTGATGGAGATGGAAGAAAATGGAAAACTAGAGAACCTGCTGTTTGCTATTTTTTCAAACAAAAATGGTTTAATGTTATTTGCATGATAAGAAATGAAAGGATTTTTTACTATTGTAACTTGAGTTCACCATATGTTATTGATAATGAAGGATTAAAATATATTGACTATGATTTAGACATTAAGGTTTTTCCTGATGGTGAAGTAGTCGAACTTGATCGTGATGAATACAACTTTAATTCTGACTATTTGAGATATTCAGATAAAATTGGAATTATTATTGATAATAGCATGAATGAACTTAAAGATTATATTAAAACCAAAAAAGACCCATTCAATAATGAATGTGTAATGAAATGGTATAATTATTTCTTAAAAAGTGATGAAAATTAATGAAAATGTGTTGAAATGTTTTCAAAATTATGATATAATAGTTTATAAATAAAAAAGGTAGGTGTATTTTTTTGGTTCCTCTCGAGCGTTACGACCAAATATTAAGTGTTTTTAATTTTAATGAATTTTCTAGTAAAATTCCTTTACTATTTGTTTTAGTTCTTTTGTTGTTTTTATCGGCATTCTTTTCTATTTCTGAAACTGCATATTCATCAGTAAACATTATTCGTTTACGTAACTATATGGATGAGAAAGTTAAAGGGGCAAAAAAAGCTGTTTATATTGCTGAAAAGTATGACATAACTTTAACAACAATTTTAGTAGGTAATAATTTAGTTAATATTGCTTCAACAACAATTGCTGCATATATTATTTCTACAGTTATTACTCAACCTTCTATTGCAAATATTATTAACACTGTAATTATGACTATAATAATTTTAATATTTGGCGAAATTTTACCGAAATCATATGGTAAAAGCAATGCGGATAAAGTAGCTTTAAAATTATCTGGTCCACTTTACTTCACAATAAAACTCATGTATCCAATCACTTGGTTATTTTTAAAAATGCAAAGATCAATAGTTAAAAAGAATGAATCGATTCCTTCAGTAACAGAGGATGAACTTGAAACTATTATTGATGTTATGGAAACAGAAGGCATCATACAAAAAACAAATGCGGAGTTAATCCAAAGTGCTTTAAACCTTGATGAGAAAAATGTAATTGATATTATGACTCCAAGGGTTGATATGATTGCTGTAGATATAAGTGATTCTGTTGAAGAGATAAGGGACTTGTTCTTTGAGTATCAATTTTCTCGAGTGCCGGTATATGAAGATGATAAAGATAATATTATCGGTATCCTAAGTGAAAGAGATTTCTTCACAGCTTATATAAAAAATCCAAACCATGATGTAGATTTACGTAAGATTATTTCTAAACCTTACTATGTTTCTAAAACTAAAAAAGTCGATGACTTGATTAGAGAAATGCAAAATCTTAAAAAGCATTTTGCTATTGTTTCAGATGAGTACGGCGGAACTAGTGGAATTGTTACTATGGAAGATGCACTAGAAGAATTAGTTGGTGAAATTTACGATGAATATGATGAGTATGTAGAAGAAGATGATGCTGAAAAAATAGTTCAAATTGAGGACAACAAATACCTTATTTCAGCTGACATGGAATTAGATTATCTATTTGAAGAATTAAAATTAGGCAATGAACCTGAAACAAGATTTACCAATGTTGGTGGTTTTGTTTACGAGCTTAGTGCCGATATGCCTATTACTGGTAATCAAATTACTATTAATTCTACTTACGAAGAAGATGATTTGGAGAATCCAATTCATATTGATTATGAAATAACTTTCACAATTGATAAGGTTCAAAACCGTAGAATTAAAACATTAATTGTTGAAGTTAAAGTTATTAATGAAAATATCAATGGATAATAACTCTCACCACATAAAGCGTGGTGAGAGTTTCTTTTAATTAAAGGTTATGTCGAAATATAAATTATATTCATTTTAGGCTGCTTTTTCGCTCTCTCAAAAAAGTTTAATTGGTATTTGTGCATTTAAAAAAAGTTAATCTTCTCACAGAGAGCATATAATTATTGTTTTATAGTAAAATATGATATACTTTATCAAAGGGGTGATTTTATGTTAGAAGTTGGATCAAAAGCAATTGATTTCACACTAAAAAATCAATTTAATGAAGATATAAGTTTAAGTATGTTTAAGGGTAAAAAAATCGTTTTGTATTTTTATCCTAAAGACAATACTCCTGGATGTACAACTCAAGCTTGTTCATTCAGAGATAATTTCGAACGTTTTAAAGACAATGATATTGTTGTGATAGGTGTTAGTGTTGATGATGTTAATAGTCACAAGAAATTTATAGAGAAGTTCGATTTACCATTTCATTTATTAGCAGACACCGAAAAAAAAGTTGTTAATGATTATCAGGTATGGGTAGAAAAAAGTATGTATGGAAAAAAATATATGGGTACTCAGAGATCAACTTTTATTATTGATGAGTTTGGAGTGATAGAGAAGGTGTTTGAAAAAGCCAAACCTGATACTAATGCATCTGAAATATTAGAGTATTTAAATAAATAAATGTAATTACTTGATTTTATAGGTTGTTTGGGATATAATATATATACAATTAAATACATTTTGCAGCGGAACTATTTATAGTTGAGAGGGTTAACCCGACGCTTTGAACCTGTCAGTTAATACTGTCGTAGGGAGCAATCAATAAAAAAATTGAAGTGCTTTACGATTAAGCACTTTTTTATATAGCCCTATAAAAATATATTTAATTGAATATTATAAAAGGGAGGATTATAATGAATAAGAAAACGCAATTTATCACAGAAATCGGGATTTTTTCAGCATTAGCTATTGCGCTAGATTTAGTTTGTGGTCTGTTATTCTCGTTTAGTTGGACTCAAGGGGGGTCAATTTCAATTGGTATGTTTCCCGTGTTTATTATGGCAATGAGATGGGGTCCAAAAGGAGGGTTTTCTAGTGGGTTTATTTTTGGTGTAATTCAAATAGTATTACCAACCGCATATTTAGCTGGAGGTCTTTTCCAGGTCTTATTTGATTATGTATTTGCATTCACTGTTTTAGGTGTTGCAGGATTTATGATTTATTTTATTAAAGCAAATGATAAACATAATATCATAGTTGTTTCCAGTGTTTTCATGATTATTGCAGGATTATTAAGATCAATTTTCCATATAATTTCTGGAATGTTGTTCTTCGATGTTCCACTATGGGGTTCTATTGTATATAACATGCCATATATGTTACCGTCGATGGCTGTAAGTATCATTATCGTAATTGCTTTCACACTGAAAGCACCACAATTGGTATTTTTGCCAGAAGAAGATTTAAGCAAATAAAAACAAGGGATATAGTCCCTTGTTTTTTAAAAATATAATTGATCAACAGCCTTTAGGTAATCAATTGGTGGTGTATAACCTAAAGGAGCAATTTTACCTATTTCTCTTGCTTTATTAATACTGATACTTTTAATTCCATTTTTTAAATTATTAAGATATAGTTCATAGAAAACAGGAATATCAATCAAATATACTTCATTTAGTTTCTTAAAATATATAATTACAAATGCTAATCCACCATGTTTGTTTACTTTTACTAAATGATTTATTTGGTGTTCAAATATATGTTTAAATGAGAAACTTAAATTGTTTGTTTCTTTAGCTTCGTAATCAATATATTTACCTCTATAAATACCATTATAATCAGTAGTAGAAGGAGTTTTGTAGTATGCTTCTGTAATTTTTGCTTTTGTTCTTTGAGGATAGTCTACCCTTACTATTTGAACAGGTGTTGGTTTTTTGTAAATAATGGCAATATCATGTAATCTATAATACTCATTACTTATGTTTAAAGCATTTTCAAAAATAACACCATTAACTTTAGGTGTTTTTTTATAATTTTCTTTATTTTGTATTGGAGTTGGGTACTTCATATAATCACCACTAATATTATAACACAAAAGATAAGACATAGAAATGTTTTTTTGTTTAATCATAGAATAAACAACAAACAATTTATTAAATATAGTCATAACATCATCAAGAGTATATTTATATCTCGAAAACCTCTTTGCTTGAATGGGGTTTAATATGTGTAAAAATTCTTTAATTACTTATTTTATTGATATTTACCACTATTTGTGTTAAAATATACATATAATAGAAAGCAGGACAATAACATATGATTACAAATCACAATGAATTACTTGAAAGACAAAAACGTATACGTAATTTTTCAATTATTGCCCATATAGATCATGGAAAGTCAACTTTAGCTGACCGTATTTTAGAATTGACTAATACTGTAGAACTTAGGGATATGAAGCAACAATTATTAGATTCTATGGATTTAGAAAGAGAACGCGGTATTACAATTAAACTAAACGCTGTAGAACTCACATATAAAAGTAAAAATGGAGAAGATTATATTTTTCATTTAATCGACACTCCAGGACATGTAGACTTTACCTATGAAGTAAGTAGATCTTTAGCTGCTTGTGAGGGCGCGATACTAGTTGTTGATGCGGCTCAAGGAATTGAAGCTCAAACACTAGCTAATGTATATTTAGCAATTGATAATGATTTAGAAATATTACCACTTATAAATAAAATTGATTTACCTTCAGCAGATATTGAGAAGGTAAGAGAAGAAATTGAAAGAGTAATCGGTTTAGATGCAAGTGATGCTGTTTTAGCCTCAGCAAAGTCAGGAATAGGCATTGAAGATATTCTTGAACAAATAGTTCATAAGGTTCCAGCCCCAACAGGTGATCCTTCAGCTCCGCTTGAAGCTTTAATTTTTGATTCTTATTATGATCAATATCGTGGGATTATTCCTTCAATTAGAGTAATGAATGGCACAGTAAAAAAAGGTGATAAGATTTATATGATGGCCAACAAAAAGGTTTTTGAGGTCGTCGAACTTGGCGTTTATACTCCATCTGAAAAGAAAAGAGATTATTTAACTGTTGGTGATGTTGGATATTTAACCGCGGCTATTAAAGATATCGAAGATGTTCATGTTGGAGATACAATAACATTTGCTGAAAATCCAGCAAAAAATCCTTTACCAGGTTATCGTAAATTAAATCCAATGGTTTTTTGTGGCTTGTTTCCAATTGATAATGGTAGTTACTTAGAATTAAAAGAAGCTTTAGAAAAACTAAAACTAAATGATGCCTCATTATCTTATGAACCTGAAACATCACAAGCTTTAGGATTTGGTTTTAGGGTTGGTTTTTTAGGCTTATTACATATGGATATTATACAAGAACGTGTTGAACGTGAATTTGGAATTGATTTGATTGCAACTGCTCCATCTGTTAATTATCACGTAAACATGACAGATGGAACGATTATAAGTATAGATAATCCTTCGCTTATGCCAGAAGCTGCAAAAATTAAATCAATTGAAGAACCATATGTCACTGCAACAATTATGTTACCTAATATATATGTTGGTACAGTGATGGAACTTTGTCAAACTAAACGTGGTATTTTTAAAGATATGGTATATCTAGATCAAAACCGAGTGACTTTAACCTATGAAATGCCACTTTCAGAAATAGTTTTTGACTTTTTTGATAGACTAAAGTCTTCAACAAAAGGTTATGCTTCGTTTGACTATCAATATTCTAGTTATAAACAATCGAAACTAGTTAAGATGGACATACTGTTAAATTCAGAAAAAGTTGATGCTTTAAGCACAATAGTTCATACTGAATCAGCATTTCATCGAGGTAAGGCGATTACTGAAAAACTTAAAGACTTAATACCTAGACAAATGTTTGAAATACCTGTACAAGCAGCAATTGGTGGTAAAATAATTGCGAGAAGTACAATAAAAGCAATGCGTAAAGACGTTTTAGCTAAGTGTTATGGAGGAGACGTTAGCCGTAAGAAAAAGCTTTTAAAGAAGCAAAAAGAAGGTAAAAAACGTATGAAGTCAGTGGGTAGTGTTGATATTCCTCAGTCAGCATTTCTTGCAGTTTTAAATATTGATGAATAACATAGACAATAAAATACTAGCTTTATATGTTCACATTCCATTTTGTAATAAAATTTGCACTTACTGTGATTTCTTTAAAATGGTTGCTAAAACGAAATATAAAACAGAATATGTTGAACATTTGGTAAAAGAAATCTATCTAAAAGTAGATTCTTTTTCCAACTTGAAAACCATATATATCGGTGGTGGTACACCTTCGGCACTACCTTTAAATATACTGGATTATTTACTTTTTCATTTAACAAGAAATATTAATATCGATAAAATTGATGAATTTACAATTGAAGCAAATCCAATTGATATTACACCGGACTTTGTTAAGCTACTAGTTAAGTACAATATAAATAGAGTGAGTTTAGGAGTACAAAGCTTTAATAATGAAAAATTAAAATTTCTAGGGAGAGAACATAATAAAGAGCAAGCTATAAATGCAATTAATGTTCTAAAATCAGGGGGAATTTCAAATATTAATGTTGATATTATCTATGCAACACCTGATGATACTTATAAAATAGTTAAAAATGATGTTTTACAAGCTATTAAACTTAAAGCTAAACATTTATCGACATATTCTTTAATTCTCGAAGAAAAAACTGTTTTGTATCATATGTATCTAAATAAGAAATTCAAGGCTTTTGATGAAGATAAAGAATTTAAAATATATACAAAACTTAGAAAATTGTTGAAAAGACATGGATATAACCACTATGAAACTAGCAACTATGCTTTAAAAAATTATGAAAGTAAGCATAATCAAGTATATTGGTCCAATAATCATTATATTGGTTTAGGTGCTGGAGCTAGTTATTATATTAATAATGTAAGGTATACCAATGCTAAAAACATAAATGATTATTATAAAGGTGTTAATTCTGGTAATCTAGAATATTATGAGCAAACTCAATTGACAGAAACAGATATAATGCAAGAAGAAGTTATTTTAGGTTTAAGATTATTAAAAGGATTGAGTTTGTCACATTTCAAGGAAAAATTTGGAAAAGACATTTTTGATGTTTATCCTTTTATTTCTGATTTAATAAATAAAAAATTTCTCAAAATAACTAGAGATAATAACTTAATTATCCCTAAAAGCAAATTATATTTATCAAATTTTGTACTCAAATATTTCATATAAAGTGGTGATTTTATTGGAAAAATATATAACTGAATATAAGTATTACTTGCATGGGGAACTTAATTTAAGTTCTAATACAATTGATAAATATATAAGTGATTGTAAAAAGTATGTGAATTACTTAACTGAATATCAAAAAATTACTGTTTTGGATGATATAAATGTGGATGTCATTAGATCATACTTAAAAAACCTTAAAAAGAAAGTTAAAAACCTGGACACATACATTTCTTCAATCAGATCTTTTCATCGCTTTCTATTTTTAGAAAAACATATGAAAACAAATCCTTCTAACCTAATAGATTTGCCTAAAAAAGAAAAAAAATTACCGGTTGTTCTATCCATTGATGCTATTAATAATATAATTGATAACATAGATGTATCAACTGAAGAAGGATATAAATCGAAAGCAATGATTGAAACGGCATATTCCTGTGGTTTGCGCGTTAGTGAGTTAATAGGATTAAAAATAGAAAATCTTCATTTAGATTTGGGTTTCATTAAAGTCTTTGGTAAAGGAAGTAAAGAAAGAATTATACCAATAGGTGAAAAAGCAGTTGACACTCTTAACTATTATTTAAAAAATATAAGGCCAAAATATGTTAAGAATACATCGCCCTATGTTTTTTTGAATAAAAGAGGCAATCAACTAACAAGACAAGCATTTAGTGTTATTTTAAAAAAATATGTTCTTGAAAATGATATAATAAAAAAAGTATCTCCACACACATTACGACATTCATTTGCCAGTCATATGCTCCAAGAAGGAAGCGATCTTAGATTAATTCAAGAATTACTTGGACATGAAAATATTTCCACAACAGAAATATATACTCATGTAAGTAATTCAAAATTAAAAGAAGTATATTTAAATTCGCATCCTCGTGCGAGAAAGGATAAAAAAAATGTATAAAAGAATATTTGTTATTGTGGCAGATTCATTAGGAGTTGGTGCAGCAAAAGACGCAGCGAAATATGGTGATGAAGGTGCCAACACTTTAAAACACTTAAGTTACAGTAAGATTGATTTCTCAATTCCAAATTTAGAGAAAATGGGTATTGGAAACATTACTGATGTTTATAATACAAAAAAACTAGATAATCCAATTGCTTCATATGGAAAAATGGAAGAATTAAGTGTTGGAAAAGACACACTAACTGGTCATTGGGAAATAATGGGTTTAAAAGTTATGACACCTTTCCCTGCGTTTACTGATACAGGATTTCCTAAAGAATTAATTGATATGTTAGAAAAAGAAACCGGAAGAAAAGTTATTGGCAATGTTTCAGCAAGTGGTACTGAGATCATAAAAGACTTAGGAGAAGAGCATATGAAGACTGGAGCCTTAATTGTCTACACTTCAGCAGATTCAGTTCTTCAAATAGCAGCTCATGAAGAGATAGTTCCAATTCCCGAATTATATCGTATTTGTGAATATGCTAGAAAAATCACTTTAGAGAATAAAGATTGGATGGTTGGAAGAATTATAGCAAGACCATTTATTGGTGAAAATGCTGATAATTTTAAAAGAACCTCTAATAGACATGATTATGCTGTAAAGCCTTTTGGAGAAACAACACTTGTGAAACTTAAGAATGCAGGATATGATGTTATTGCTGTAGGTAAAATAAATGATATTTTTGATGGTGAAGGAATTACTGAAACACATAAAACAAAAAGTAATGAACACGGAATGGAAATAACCGCTTCGATTGCAAAAAAAGATTTTAACGGTTTATGTTTTGTTAACTTAGTTGATTTTGATGCTATTTATGGACATAGACGCGATCCTGAGGGATATGCAAAATGTGTCGAAGATTTTGATAAGCAATTAGGAGAGTTTTTACCATTATTAAATGATGATGATCTACTAATGATTATAGCAGATCATGGAAACGATCCATTACATTCAGGAACTGATCACACAAGAGAAAATGTTCCATTAATTATTTACAATAAAAATTTAAAACCAGTAAATTTAGGTACTAGGGAATCATTTTCTGATGTTGCAGCTACTATCGCAAGTAATTTTAATGTTGAATTACCAAAAATAGGTAAAAATATTCTTTGAAAGGAGTATTAGTAATGTCTAAAGAATATGATATTAAAAACCAAAGTAACATAACCCTCAAAGGGATACTATGGGAAAAAGAAGATGTTCTTAAAAAAGCTGTTATTATTATTTGTCACGGAATGGCAGAGCACATTAATCGTTACGATGATTTTGCAAACTTTTTATCAGATAATGGATATATCGTCATAGGTTATGATCAACGTGGTCATGGCAAAACCGTGATTCAACCCGATGATATCGGTTATATGTCCGATAAAGATAATTTTGATGCTATGCTTGAAGATTTAAATTTAGTTGTAACTGAAGTTAAGAATTTGTATACTTTACCAATTTTTATAATCGGGCATTCTATGGGTTCATTTATTTCTCAAAGATATGCTCAAAAATATGGCTCAAGTGTAGATGGTATAATTTTTTCAGGAACAAGTTTAAACAAGGGTCTAATGATAAATGTTGGTCATATATTAAGTAAAATGATTGTAAAATTAAAAGGGAGAAAATATAGAAGCAACTTATTGCATAAATTAAGTTTTGAATCTTTTAATAAGAAATTTAAAAAAGATAATAACACTCCAGTTGACTGGTTATCTAGAGATGAAGAAGTTTGTAAACAATACATTGAAGATGATATGTGTGGAGCTATATTTACAGCATCATATTATATGGATTTAATTAGTGGTTTTAAAGCCATCCACAAAAACATTAATCGTACTTTCCCTGCCTTAAAAATTTTAATCATCTCAGGGACAGAAGATCCAGTAGGTAATTATGGTAAAGGACCGACAAATTACTACAAAAAACTTAAAAAAATTGGTCTTGAAGATATTGAAATGAATCTATATGCCCAAGCACGACATGAAATTTTGAATGAAATAAACAAAGAAGAAGTTTATAATGACATATTATCATGGCTAAACAGAAAAGTATAAAATAAACGCATTTTACATGCGTTTTTTCTAAAATAACACTTAAATATACTCATAAACATAGTTTTATATAGTTTATTTACGATTATCCTCTTTCGTTTTTTATAACTTAATCACATAAAACTATATAAATTTTTTATAAAATAACATTGTAATAACCATTTATATATAGAATTTATGTCTATTTTCCCCTTCCTATGTTTATTACAAAAGAATTAGTTTATTTTTGTTAGAATAACGTTTAAAGGGCAAAATACGGCTGTGTTTCTCGTTTATAGTCTGTTATTGATAAATTACAATCTCATTTATAAAACCGATTATAAGCGATTTTTTAAGTTTAATGATGATCTTTTTAACATAATTTTTTTAAAGGATTACATTTATATTTATATAAAAGTTTAAAAGATTAAGTAGTTAATACATGAGTGTTATAATGCCTATGTGAGCGTGTTAAATAATAATATCTAGATAATTGGTAATTGGTTTTTCATACAAGCTTATTACTATCATTAAATATTATTGATAGATCAATCAGCAGAATAATTTCATATGAATCGAGATAAAATTAATAATGTGTTCTATTATAATAATGAATTCACGTAGATCAATAGCAATTGTATAGACCATTTATTTTATAGGAATTAATGCATTATAAGCACATAATAACATTATTTGCATTTATCAACATACCACAATGTATTTAATTTCAAAAGGCTTTACCTTTATAATTTAAACATTACATAATATACATTATAGGAAGTTGTTTATATATCAATGTATAATGAAGAACACCACCAGTTCATATAACTTGGTGGTGTTCTTTTTATTATCCTTTTATCTTAATCCATTTTGCAGATCTACCTTTTGCTAAAGGTTTAATTATTTTTTCTTGCCTTAATTTAGATAATGTTCTGTTAATCGTAGATTCACTTACATATGGGTGTTCTAATCTAATATCTTCTTTAGTAAATATCTCTGGTAGCTTTATAATTGTGTTCTCTACATTATCGGATTTGTTTAAACTAGAATCGAACTTATATTCTTTTATAATGTCTTCAGTTCTTTCGAATGTTTTTATTATAAGTTCCATCATTAACCTAACAAAGCCTAAAGATTGTGAATATCCTTCTTTCCAGTTGTAACTTGCATTTTTTAATTCTGATTCAAATCTATCAAAATCGTTATAAATGAACTCAAACAAACTTGCATATTTCATCGAAGTTATATTACATTTAAGTAATAATAAATATAATAATAAATATGATACTTCTTCGTTTTTTAATGCAAATGGTTTTAAATTATATATGTCAATAAAATAGTGTATATTCAAAACGATTTTTTCTAAATCTTTTTTTCTTGTAATCAAATTCACTTCGTCATTAATTTCATCAACGATTATTCTTTTGCTTTTCATACCTTGACTTTGGAGAATTGATTTATGCTCGGCCTCATCATAATCATATTTAATGTTTTGGTTTGGATGAATATAATTAACCAGGTTAATTAAATCATTGCTTTGCGTACCAAAACTATTTTTATTCACATGAAATGATTTTAATAGCTCTTTTACTCCATATAGTGTGGCTTCGTCTTTGTTTCGAGGCTCACTATCTTTAGTGATAATTAATCTCATTCTTGCATCAGTCAGTTCTATGTTAGTAATCTTTGCGAAAAAATAAGCGTCTCTTTCAACCGTTTGACTAACAATTCTGTCTAAATCATTACC
>JBAYTC010000003.1:0-42999 GCA_041675825.1 Bacilli bacterium
ACATCAAATGCACTCGCACGTCTTGAAAAATATGCTGCATAGTAGAATATTGGACGATATACCTTAAACCAGCCAATTCTTAAAGCCATTATAACATAGGCTGTAGCATGAGCTTTTGGAAACATATACTGAATTAATTTACAAGATTCAATATACCATTTAGGTATATTATACGAAATCATTAGTTTTTCAAAATCTTTGGAAACGCCACGACCTTTACGAACCGATTCCATTATTTTGAATGCATCATTAGCTGGAATATTTTTACTCATTAAATAAACCATAATATCATCACGACAACCAATAAGTTCATTGAAAGGCACTTTAGGATATCCATCTTTTAATCCTAAGAAGAAATCACGAGAATTACCTCCCCAAACACCAGTACCATGTGATAATCCTGATATTTTCAACAATTCACTAACTGTAGTAGGTCTAATTTCACTTAACATGTCTTTTGCAAGGCTTGTTCCAAATTCAGGGATTCCGGTAGTACCTATTGATTCTCCCATCATTAAATCACTATTTAGATTAATTGAACTTAATCCATTAAACAAACCAAACACATTCTTGTCTGATAAAGGAATATCTTCTACAGTTTTAAATGGGAATTCTTCAGGGTATGCTTCAACGAAATCCATTAAATGACGAATCATGGTAGGATCATCATGCCCTAATATATCAAGTTTTAGTAAATTCTCTTCAAATTTATGATAATCAAAATGTGTTGTTCTCCATGATGAGGATGTATCATCAGCTGGGTATTGAATTGGAACTAAATCCGTATAATCAACATCTTTAGGAAAAACAACAATTCCTCCCGGATGTTGCCCTGTTGAACGCTTTACTCCTTCAACTTTTGTTATCAATCTTTCAATTTCAGCTTTTCTTACTTTTTGACCTCTTTTTTCAAAATACTTCATTACATAACCATAAGCAGTTTTTGAAGCTATTGTTGAAATTGTGCCTGCTCTAAAAGCATGATTTTCACCAAATAATTCCCTTGTAAATTCATGAGCTTTAGATTGGTAATCTCCTGAAAAGTTTAGATCGATATCAGGAACTTTATCACCTTTAAATCCCAAGAAGGTTTCAAAAGGAATATCTACACCGTCTTGTAATAACAAAGTATTACACTCCGGACAATGCGCTTCTTCTAAATCATAACCAGTGAAAGCATTATTTAACTTGTCTTCAAATGCTATTTGTTGATTAGTCCTTGGATAAATCTTTTTTTCATCCTCAGACATCTTAATTGCATTAAAATGACAATGAGGGCAATAATAATGAGGAGGCAGAGGATTAACCTCAGTAATCATCATCAAATTAGCTATTAAACTTGACCCTACCGAACCTCTACTACCAACAACATATCCATCATCGATAGAATGCTTTACTAGCATATGTGAAATATAGTATATTGAAGCAAAATTATTACCAATAATGCTCTTTAGTTCTTTCTTCATACGATCTTCAATTAATTCAGGCAAGTTATCTCCATAACGTTTTCTAGCTACTTCATAACTCATATTAACTACACCATCTTGAAAAGAGGAAATACCAATATCCTTAAATGAATCATCAGCTGGTGCAAATAATTGCTTAGGAAACAATTCATAGTGCTCTATCATATCAGCAATAGCATTTGTATTCTTAACTACTATTTCATGAGCTACCTCATCATCCAGAAAACTAAATTCCTCTAGCATTTCGTTAGTTGTTAATAAATGAAAGGAAGGAATTTTCTCAATATCACTAAGATAATGTGTTCCTCCACCTAATTTAGGTGCATCCACATAAATCTCACGAATAATCACATCTTCTTTATTTAAATGAAATACATTTCCGGTTGCAACAACCATTTTGCCTAATTCTTTTGCAGCCTTTATAATCATTTTAATTGTATCTTTAACATATTCCTTAACTCGATCATCCTTGTTTTTTTGAACAAGGACATCATAAGTACTTAGTGGTTGCAGCTCAATATAATCATAAAACTTCATTTTTTCTAGTAATTCTTCATATCCTTTTTGGTATGCTGTATCAAAAATATCAGAATCCATTAGACCACTACCTATTAATAAACCTTCACGGTTTTCAGTTAAGAAACTTTTTAATATTCTTGGTTCTCTAAAGAAATGATTTGTATGTGAATCGGAAATTATTTTATATAAATTCTTCTTACCAACAACATTTTTTGATATAATACTTACCTTTGAAGGATAAGCTTGTTTAAATGATTCTTCATTATCAATTATTTTATTTATATCCTTATAATTTATGATCTTTGAATCTAGTAAATCATTAAGCATTTTATTAAAAATAGAAGCTGTTGTTCTTGCATCATAAATAGCACGATGATGTTGTTCTAAGTCAACATCAAAGAACTTAGCTACTGCTTTTAAATTAAATCTTTTAAGCTTGTTTCCAGCATATTTGACTTTAGCAAGTTGTAAAGTATCAATACTAGGGAACTCATCTTTATATAAGCCTAATCTTTTCATGTTTTCATACAAATGTGAATTATCAAATGTAGCATTATGAGCCACTAATACACAACCATTACAAAAATCAACATATTTAGGCATAACCTCTTCTATACTAGGAGCATTTCTAACATCATCATTAGTAATACTTGTAATATCAGTAATAAAGGCTGAAATTGTTTTTTTAGGTTTAACATAAGTACTAAACTCATCTATAATTAAACCATTCTTCATTTTAATTGCAGCTATTTCAATTATCTCATCATAAACACTTGATAAACCAGTTGTTTCGAAATCATATACAACGTATGTTGCATCTCTTAATAAAAAATCGTCATTAGTAAGAGCAATTCTAAAATCAGATTCATCAACTAATGCTCCTTCTACACCAAGAATTGGTAGGATATCATATTTCTTACAAGCATCATAAAAATCAGGAAATGCGTGAATATTATAAGTATCAGTAATTGCTGCTGCTCGATGTCCAAATTCAGATATAGTTCTTACATATTCATTTACATCCATAACCCCATCTTGAACACTCATTTTCGTGTGGGCATGAAGCTCAACTCTTTTTACTTTTGCAGTATCAGTTCTAACATTTTTAACTGCAGCACCTAAAATCACCATGTCTGTTATGTTTAAAACCACATCTCTAGAATATGTATCATATGCTAAATTACCAGCAACTCTTATCTCAATTCCTTCTTTAACCTCATTCTCGCAATAATCTCTCATTGTTGGATTGTTATCACTTAAAAATGTCTTACACACTAAACTATCTTGTCCATCAGAAATAGTACATTCAAATATTCTAAACTTTCCACCTTTTTTAGATACTATATCTTTAATATTACGCATTACTACTTCACCAACAACAACAAACTCATTATTAGAAAACTTTTGGTTATGTTCAATAATATCAACTTCACTAGCCGGAATATCCGAAAGTGCCGTTGGAGTTCGATTGATTAATGCCTTTAGTCTTGGCATCTTCTTCCCTCTTTGTGGTATTTCTTTTTGTTGAGGGTTGGATTTATTTTGTTCATACATCTCTTGTTCGCGTATAAGTTCAACTTTACTAGTTTCAAAATTCTTTTGAATAATATTCATAATTGGGGTTTCAAAATTACTAATACTAATCATAACTTTTGATTTTAATCCGTATTGTTTAAATTTTTTATTAATATCTACAACTAAAAAATTCACAATCGAATAATCTTGATCATTAGCAACATATACATGAATATTATTATTTACTACTGTACTATTAAAAGCAGTAATTGCTGAGAACCTTGATTTAATCAAAGCTAGTTCATCAACTATTTTTTTATAATATTCATTTAATAAGTCATCCTCAATATAATCATCATCATAAGAAATTATCACTTTAACTTTTTTATAGCCAAAATTTGTTTTAAAGAACTCATCGAGTCTAGAAATTAACAAATTAGCAGCATCAACACTCATAACCTTGTTGAAATTCAACTTAACATTAACAGAAAGTTTTTCCTTATTGATGTCAATTTTTGTAATTTGACCTGATGCATATTCATCAGAATTTAATTTAATTATACTCATTAATTCTTTAAATTTCGCGTTCATAATATTACCCCTTTATTACATTATCATACCATAAATCAATTTTTTTATCTACCCTTTTTCAAAATGAAAATACTTTTCATTTCTTTACTTATAATAACTAACTATCAGTAATTTTTTGATAAAAAAATATACAACTATCAAATAAATAGTTGCATATTTTTTTATTAATAATTGTTCTATAGATATAACAAAATAGCCAAAAAATGCATTAGTGTACCTAATAAAGTGAATACATGCCATACCATATGAGTAAACTTAAACAACTTTAAAGCATAGAAGAATATTCCTAAAGTATACATTACACCACCTAGGATAAGCAATGTTAAACCTGTAGATTGCAATCCCGAAATTATCTCATCCATAAAGAATATTGCAACCCATCCTAAAGCCACATACAAAAACATATGTAATAATCTAAATCTTCCAAAAGCAAATAAATTTAAAAGTAATCCGAAAATACTACCTACCCACAAAAACACAAATACATTTAATCCGATTTCTCCTCCAATACCGATTAATGCAAATGGAGTATAAGTACCAGCAATAAGTAAATATATTGTCATATGATCAAACTTTTGAAATAATAATTTGGTTTGTCCACCTAATCTGAAAGAATGATACAATGTGCTCATAGTATATAATGTTATTCCACTTAAAGCAAAAATTATATAACTCATTATTTCAACAGTTGTTCCGCCTTTTAAAATAAGGAGAATTAATGCTACAACTGAAAGAATAATTCCAATTCCATGACTTACAGCATTTCCGATTTCTTCACCAACGGTATAGAATTTATCAATCTTGATTTCTTGTTTTAGTAGTTTTTCCTTTTTCCCTTTTTGTGTATACCAAATTTTAGGGTAACTATCAATTAGATCAAGTTTCTTAGAGAGTCTTAATATGTGGTAATGATGGGTCAGTGATTCATTATTCAATATTAAATTTTGCTCTTCTTTGGACAACAAAACAAATTGATTAACAAAATCTAAAGACTTATTTGTTACTTCTTTATTTATGTTATATTTTTCATTTACTTCTTTAATTTGATTGACGTCAGTTATTATTTGATCACTATTAATTACTAATTTTTTATATGTTTGCGAATAAGTAATTATCTTGTTATTCAAATACTCATTATCAATATTTTTGACCTCATCGTGAACAATATACTTCACACGAGGATCTTTAAATATGTTCTTTAATCGATTAGCCTGAAAAACATTATCTATTAATACAATATAATCTAATTGTCTAAAATACATTTTGTTGTCTTTTTCAAACTCTCTAATTCTCAGGTTAAAACTTCCCAAATCATTAAGCGAATAATTTTGCAAATAAAATCCACTTATATATTCACCTTTAATTAAATCCAGCAGTTTATAACATTCTTTGCGTTTAACAAAATCAATTTTTATATATATATCAATTCTTGAATTTTTTATATCTTTTAATAAATCACTATATTTTTCAACATTTTGAAAAACGATGCTTGCATCATTAATATCCAACAAAATACAATCAGACAACAATATTGTGTCATCACCAAAAATCTTTAAATTATTCTCTTTAACATTCAAATAGCTACGATGCATTAGATCCTCCAGTTTAAATATAGTAATAATTATAACATAATAAAATATATAACACAAGAAACTTATTCTTGTTTATTCAACTGACTTAATGGCTTCAATCATATCCAGATTTTTAACTTTGAAGAATAGTAAGAAATTCACTAAGAAAGTAAACATATATGTTAAAACGACAGTATAAACATAACTTAAAAAATCAATATTCTTATTAAACATAACCTCATTTGTTTGAATCAAATTAATTATATATTCTACAAAGTAAACTCCTAATAATAATCCAAACCCAACACCAAAAAAAGTGCAAAAATAATTTTCTCTATTAATATAATTATTTACCTCGAAATTAGTTAAGCCTAACACTTTAAATGTACATAACTCTTTGTTTCTTTCGGTGATATTAATATTACTTAAATTGTATAAAACTATTAAGCCCAACATTCCCGAAGCTAAAATTACAATTAAAATAATGAATGCCATGTTTTCAATACTACTACTTAATACAAAAAGGGAATCATTAGTTAATGTAACCATTATAACTTCGTCTAATTTGCTAAGTTCTTCTTTTAATTCCTTAGGGTTACTTGTTAGAAATAATGACATATTTAAGCTATATGAATCATGATATTCTATCATATTATCGTAATTAATAAAAATATAATTGTATGTAAAGTTTTCATAAATTTTAGTGACATTAATGTTAAAAACATTATTATATGAATCTTTTACTTTTATTATATCACCTGTTTTAATATTGTATTTCTGGGCTATTCCTGAAGATATAATAATATCTTCATCATTTATGAGCATTTTCTTTTTAGTTTTATAATCAATAAAATTAATGTAACTATCAATACCATCTTTATGTACAACTAAATTCACAGTATCATCTTTATCATTGATATATATTATCGACTGATTAATGTTTAAATAATTAACATCATAATCATTGAGTAAACTTACATTTTCACTGGTTTTAAATACTACTAATCCGTCATTAATAGTAATATTTGATTGCTTTGACTCAATTGAGGTAATTGCATTTCTTAGACCAAAACCAGTTAACATTAAAGCACTACAACCTGCTATACCAAAAATTGTAATTAAGGTTCTTTTTTTAAACCTAAATAAATTTCTAATTGTTAGTTTTATATTAAAACTTAATCTATTCCAAATAAAAGTTATTCTTTCAACAATTACTTTTCTACCCACTTTTATCTCTTTAGGTCTAAGTAAACTAGAAGGTTTTTCCCTTAATAAATTATATAAGCTAAATGTTGTTGCTAGAGTTGTTGAAAGGATGGCTACTCCTAGTGAAATTAATAAATAATCCCATCTAAATAAAAGCACTAAGTCGGGAATCAAATAAGACATGCGATATGCATTATAAACAACAACCGGTATTATATATATTGATAATATAACACCAATAATTACTCCCATAAAAGTTGGAATCATTGAGTAAAAATAGTATTTAAACCAGATGTTTCTTTTACTATATCCTAATGAAAAAAGAGTTCCTATTTCAATTCTTTGTTCATCAATCATTCTCATCATAGTTGTAAGGGAAACAAGTAATGTTATAAGTACAAAAAATATTGGAATAACATATGCGATCTTATCTACTTTCATTGCATCATCATAGTAGAATTGATATCCATAATTATCAAATCTTGTAAAAACAAATTTATCGTTTAAATTGTTTGCTAATTCTAAAGCTAAATTTGACATATAAGATTTATACTCTTTTGAATATGCATCATAATTAATATTTAATTTCAAATACAAATCTGTGTATCCTGGTATAACAATATTATCTTCAACCATTCCAATATAGAAATTAGGAACATTACTAACGATACGATTATTACTTAAATACATTGGGTTTCTAACTAACCCCACTACAACAAAAACTTCATTATCAATTAAATTAGAGTTGATAATAATTTCATCACCAATTTCATATTTAAAATTATTATTTTCGTTATCTTCAATTACAACTTCGTGTTCATTAACTGGAAGCCTTCCCTTTGTAATATTAAATTTATTAACTTGATTTTTATTTATTGATATAATTAAGACATTCTCTAGTTCATTGTTATTGTTTCTTAATTTGACAGCTACTTCTTTTTTGAATTCATAATCAATGTAATCTACATTACTTAATTCTTCAATAAAGTCTTCTGTTAGGAGATTTTGACTTTTAATGTTTAAGTCCATTAAATTATAATCATCATAATATTTTTCTACAGAAGATATCATATTCGGACTGGATGCTTTCAGTCCAGAAATAAATCCACTTCCTAAGGCTATAATTAAAAATATTGAAAGGAAGCGACTTTTTGATCTAATTACTTCTCTAAAAGCATTTTTAATTAATTTCTTTTTCATGATTACCACTCAATTAAATCAACAGGTAATGGCCTATCATTTACTAAATACTCATGTATTTTAGCATCCTTCATTTTAATAACAACATCAGCAATAGGAGCAATAGCTTGGTTATGAGTAACTATTATAATAGTCATATTATATTTTACTTTAGTTTCTTGAAGAAGCTTTAGAATATTCTTGCCCGTATCATAATCTAAAGCTCCTGTAGGTTCATCACACAATAGTAATTTTGGCGTTTTGGCAAGAGCTCTTGCGATGGCAACTCTTTGTTGTTCTCCACCAGATAATTGAGATGGAAAATTATCCTTCTTATCAAATAAACCAACATCTTGTAATAATTTATTAACATCAATATTACTTTTAGAGATTTCACTAGCAAGTTCAATATTTTCTTTAGCTGTTAAGCTAGATATTAGATTATAGAATTGAAAAATAAATCCACAATCGTATCTTCGATACTTTGTTAGTTCATTATCCGTTAACGAAGCAATATCAATATCATCAATAATTACTTTCCCGCTAGTAGGACTATCCATTCCACCAAGAATATTAAGTAAAGTAGTCTTGCCGGCTCCACTAGCACCAATTATAACGCACAAAGATCCTTTTTTTAAACTAAAGTTAATATTATTATTAGCTATAGTTTTAATTCTTTGTCCATATTCTTTACTTACATCGACTAGATTAATATAATTTTCCATAATACACCTACTTAATTTTTTCTTTAAATAAAATAGTAATTATTTCAAACAAGTCTTCAGTTCTTTTTTTACCAATTGTATTAAACATATCAGTCAAGAAAAAATATGCTTTTTCTCTAATGTTTTTAACTTCATTTAATCCTAACTTCGTAATATTAACAATAATGTTTCTTCTATCTTGGGCTGATAATTTCCTTTCGATTAGTCCTTCTTTTTCCATTTGATTTAAACTCACCGTAACAGCAACTCTAGATAAATTTAGTTTATCACTAATGAATGATGGCTTTGCAACATCTTTTCCACTACGATTAATTAAATCAAGTATTCTAGTTTTAGGTTGTGCATACTCAACAAACACATTAAAATAATTATTATCACTTAAGGTAATCGCATGTTCTAAAAAATCAACTACTAAACTATTCATAAATTTTCCTCCAATTAATTTACTTCTTAAATTATTATATCATTTAATTATTTATATTACAAATTAAATAATAAAAACTAATTCAGATGAATTAGTTTTTTATCGATTATTAATTATATTTAAATCTATTCCTCGTTGCTTAATATAGTTAACTAGTGAAACATCAATTAAAAGTTGTGAACTACGAAGTTCCTCAATACTTGATTTACCTAAGATTGTAATTATTGTTCTCATTTCAACAATAAAATCTTCAAATATTTTTATTGCCGTATCCAAATCATTGTTTTCTATTAGTCTCAAAAAATACCCTGACATTCCAACTGCTTTAGCTCCTAAAGCTAATGCTTTTATAACATCCATTGGTTTGTTAATTCCACCACTTGCTAGAAAATCAATGTCTTTGACTTTTGTAGCTTCAAGTAATGATTCAACTGTTGATAAACCAAAATTGTTTAAATCAGAAAACCTTGTACTTCTTCTCATATTCTCAATACTAGCAAAATTAGTACCACCTTTACCACTAACATCAATACACTTGACATTAAATGCTTTTAATTTATTCATTACTTCATAGCTTATTCCAAAACCAACTTCTTTAATGATTACTGGAACGTCAATATTCTTTACTATTTCTTTAATATTGTTTTCTAGATTAGCAAAACTACGATCTCCTTCTGGCATAATCATCTCTTGAACAATATTTAAATGAATCTGAAGAATATCCGCCTTAATTATACTAATTGCTTTTTTTGCTTCTTCTAAAGTTTTATCGGCTCCAATATTAGCAATAACAATACCATCTTTATAATTATCTCTGATAGTTGTGAAACTATCAATAGTTTTAGAGTCTTTTAAAGCTATTGATAATGATCCTGAAGCAATTGGAATATTAAAATGCTTTGCAAATTTTGCGAGTTTTGTGTTGATTTCATGAGATCTAGGAGTTCCACCAGTCATGGCGTTAATGTAAATTGGTAAATCAATACTAAAACCTAAGAAACTAGTTTTGAGTGAACAGTCATTATAACTAGCATTAGAAAGTGCATGATGGATGAATCTAATTTTATCAAAGTCATTATTTGATAATTCTTGTGATAAAGCTAAATTAATGTGATCATCTTTACGATTCATATATACCTCCATATACCATACATTCAAATCCTTTAATTTCTAACTCTTTTTTTGATTCTAATAATGAATGATTGTTTTTAAAAAAGCAAACAACCATATCTCCACCACCAGCACCAGAAAATTTCATAACTCCATTAAAACTATTAACAATCATTCTTATATGCTCCATTTGTTCAGTAATTAATGTAACACCAGTGTTTTGCTCTAAAAACAAAAAATTATTATGAAGATTATCGATATCTCTAATATTGAAATCTTCAATTAAGTTATGAACTAATTTATTACTCGTCTTTATAAAATCCTTAAAGAATGTATGTTCTTTAAAATTAATTACTCTAGAAGCAAGATCATAAGATTTAGATTCGTGATTTGTGTGTACAATCAAAAAGTTAATATCCATATAAATTGGCTTAATAATTAAACCAATCCAGTCAGTATTTAATTGGTCAATAATGTTTTTACTTTTTAATGTTTCTAGATTTATTCTAAACTTTTTATAATATATTTTTTCATTAAAAACTATGCAAGCAATATCACCATATGATGTATTTTTTGAAATCGAGGACTGAATCAATACTGCCATTTTAAACAACATCATTTGGTCATAATTGATATTATTTATTTTAAGAATTGCCTTAAGTAAGGCAACTATAATAGCACCACTAGAACCATATCCATATTTAATGTTTTTATTATTATCAAGTTCTGATATAATCTCTAATTTGTATTTATTTATAGTTTTGTTTAATAAATGCAAATATTGATTAATCCATTCTATGGTTTTATTAATATAGATAACTTCTTTATCTTCGTCAAATAGATTAAGTTTAACAAAATCACTATGGTATTTGTGACTATAAAGAATATTTTCATTATTTAATGACACTTTTACAGTAACTTTTTTATCTATCGGAAAAATAATTGCTGGATTATTAAATAAAACAGCATATTCTCCAGCAATATATATTTTTCCATTAACTGTTTCTGTAATTACTTTATTCATAAATTATCCTAGCCCCAGCACCTAACCTACTTATATAATAATTGATAAAACCATTTTCTTCAAGCTTTTTAATAATTTTTTGATAATCATTTTCATTAGAAAGAATCTTGACATTTGGTCCTGCATCCATTGTTGGATATATATAAATTCCTTGTGAGAATAATTCTTCAACAAGTTTTAAAACCCGTTTAGAGCCTTCTTTAATATATACAATTTTAGGAATGGATTGTTCCATTACTCTATGTAAACTTAAAAAACTTGTTTTTGTTAGTTCTCCAACTTTTTTAATATCACCATTTTCTAAAGCATTAATCATCTCAACAAATAGAGTATTTCCTTCATTAACAAAATCTTGGTAATTATTTGCGGTTTGCACACTTAATTCCATTGCAACTCTACTGGATATTTCTTTTATTGATTCATCGACGATTACGGTAATTAACACAAAATCTTTATACTTACTTTTTAATTGATAAACTCTATTTTTATTATCCCAAGCAACAAAGCCACCTAATAAACTTCTACAGGCACTACCCGAACCAAGTCTTGTAATTTCTGTTAATTTATTAATATCATATTTTTTATCAAAATATTCATTAGCACATAATGCAAGAGCTGAAAAACCTGAAGATGATGAAGCAACACCTGCTGCAGTAGGTACATAATTAGTACTTCTGACAATAACTTTATCAATTTCTCTAGGGGTTACAAAATTCTTTAAAAAATCATATACTTTTTTTTCATCTTCAATTGATGCTTTCTTACCATTTAAATAGAAACTATAACCGCATGTAGATTCTTCAATGGAAGTTTTAGTATATAGATTATCTAAAGTCATTGATATTGATGAGTTATAGGGAGTAACTCTAATCTTATCAGACTTCCCCCAATATTTAATCAATGCAATGTTTACAGGTGAAACTGCTGTTATCTTCTTCATAATTATAAATCCTCAAAATTTAATATCCAACTAGTTTTATTAATATATTTTTCCCACGATTCTTTAACTAAATTAGCTTTATCTAAGGTATCAGTAATAGCTATTACACATCCACCTAATCCTCCACCCGTTAACTTAGCAGCAAGTGCTTGATTATTAAGGGCAATATTAACCATTTCATCAATTGTATTTGTTGAAACATGTAGTTCTTTTAAGCATCTTTGAGCAATATTCATTGCATTTGCAACCATTTCAATATTATTGTTTGTCAAACCTTGATAACATAATTCAACTTGACTTCCAATTTCATCAATTAAATACATCTTGTTCTCATCTTCAACAACTTTCCTGACAAGACTAACTGCTTCTTTAGTTTTACCCAAAATATCAGTCTCACTAACAATTAAATAACCTTTTAAATTTATTGATATTTTTGTAGGCACTTCATATTTCTTAAATAACCATGTATTATCAAAAGTTGTAGTTAGTGCATCTATTCCGCTTGGATTCCCATGCGCAATTTCTTCAGAATACGCTATCCATTTTAACCTAGTTTCATTAGATAAACTAAGTTTAAGATAATCAAAAACAGCCTCTACAATACTTGATGCAATTGCTGCACTTGAGCCCATGCCACTAGATATAGGAATGTTACTAATTATTTCATAAGTAAGCGGTTCGAGATTAAACTCTTTAGTTAATTTTTCAATCAAACTAACCGTTGAATATATCTCCCCAGTAGCATTAGATATATCTCCAGTAAATAAATCTGAAATAATGTTTGGTTTATTACTTTCATATACTTTAGTTACAACTTTTGTTTTATTATATGGTATTGCAATAGCCCTAGTTTTATATACAACGGCATGCTCACCAATTAGAATAATCTTTCCATGGGCATGTCCTATTCCTTTTTTCATACTATATCACCGCAGATAATAGTTCAACAATCAATGGTGCTGCATATAATGCCATAAACTGAACCCCATAATTAACACCGAGTTTATTAAGTGATCCACTAAGTAATCCAATCATTAAAACTCCAAAAATATTTATTAATCCTGCATCCATAAATGCAAGTAATAAAATGAATGCAATAAACAACCCAAGAACTGATTCATGAGGAACATATTTTAAAATAATTGAAGTTATTTTTCTTGCAAATTTAGTTATTAATATATAAGTGATAATTGTTGCAATTATACTTCCAATTAATACTGCTACCGTGAATTCAAACTTGCTTAAAATATGAAATATATTATTATCTAAACTTAAAACTGGTGAAGCATTAAACAATGCTGCGCCTGGTCCTAAAGCAACCGGAGATAAAGGTATTCCAAATGCAAATAAAGGAATAATTATTCCGGATATATAAGTTGCTTGGATAACTGATGACATAGTTGTCATTGTTGATACGGACTTTTTATATGGATCTTTTTCCCAATTACTCAAAGAATTACCTAAAAGGATAGTTAAACCCACAGGACTTAAAACGAATAAAAAATTAGATATGAAAGAACCAATACCTGCTTTTTTCTTCTCTTCTTTAGTTAATAATTTAAATGGATTAATTGTTTTGTTTTCCATATCTTCACGCGGAATAGTAATGGCATTATAGTCTTTAACAATGCTTTCATCTAATGTCTTTTTATTTAGTAAACTAAACAAAGATACAATTAAAGGTCCTATTGTTATTCCTAAAAAGAAACTAACTGTAATATTCTTATCTAGTGGAACAACTCCTAAACCCCAATATAGATGTCTTAAACTCTGAAACATTATAGCTAGTGGAATAACTGCTAACAATGATAAAATCTTGTTTTTACTAATCAGTGATAAAAATATAGCTCCTATTATAAATAACCATGAAGCATAGGGTCTAATCAACGGTGCAAGTGGCACCATTAAATTTGCTATTAACAAAGAAACTGGAACAGAAATAACAATTCCTAATACAGCAGATGCCGCAATTTTTTTAATAATCATCGCTGATCTACCTTCATTTTTAATATATATCGAATGTTCAATCATTGGACTACTCATAACTCCACCTGGTAAACCAACTAATGCAGTAGGCATAGAATTAGTTAGATTAAGAGTAATAATTGCTGAGATGAAAAATGATAAAACCGCAATTGGTGGAACGCCACTTAAAACAACAGCAAGTGTGATTGGTAGTAAAACGCTAGTTTCATCAGTTCCTGGAATAAAACCGATAAAACTAAATATTATTACAGCAAATAATGCTGCAGCTATCATCCAAATAATTAAATCTAACCCCATTATTTGTCCTCCTTGTTTACTACTCGTTTTGGTTTAAACAAAACAATTGTAATAATAAAACCTATAACTGCTCCACCTAAACCAAAAAATAGTTCTAGTGGTAATTTATCTGATTTTGGGGCTAGAAAATAAGATCCTAAAGTTGTAGTTGAAATGATTAAAATTGACAACAGCAAATCTTTTATATCTACAACGTCTCCCCATATTTTAATTAAAGTCTTCTTCATAATCTGTAATCTCCTTTTCATTACTTTATTAATTATACATTATTTTCACTTTTATGTGATATTTTTGCATAGAAAAAAACGACCAGCTACAAATAACTGGTCGTTTTACTAAGATTATTCAATTGTAATGTATTTTTTTTCTTCTGGTTTATCTTCCATTTTTGGTACATTTAAACTTAAAATACCATTTTTGTAAGTTGCTTTAATTTTATCAAAATCAACATTTTCCAAATAAAAACTTCTTGTAGCACTACCTACATATCTTTCACGACGAACGAAGTTTTCTTTTTCTTCATTTTCACTTGTTTCTTTTTTTGCTTCTACAATTAAATAGTTATCTTCAACACTTAATTTAATATCTTCTTTCTCATAACCTGGTAAATCAATATCTAATACATAATTACCATTTTCTTCCTTGATATCAGTCTTCATCAAATTCTTTCGTTCTGCAAAAACTGGAAAACTAAAGAAATCATCGAAGAATGAATCCCTAAAACTTCTTAATCCATTATTTTTATTTTTTGATACATAGAACATAATATCACTCCTTTTATTATTATTAGCACTCTATGTTCCCTAGTGCCAATTATATTATACCACATCTTTTAGCACTGTCAAGTGTTAAGTGCTAAAAATATACAAAAATTTTTAAAAAAATAAAAAAACGCTATATTTCTATAGCGTTTGCCTACTTAAATACATTAATTATTTGTTGTTCAAGATTCTTTAAATCCTCTTTACTAGGAGTGTAATACTGTTTAATCGGTGGAAGTAATTGTTCAAGCTTCATTGATTTTAACTCATTATCAACTTGTTCAATACTCTGTCCTCCCCAACCATAACTTCCAAAAGATATATATTTAAGATTAACCGGAGCTAACCCTTTCATATAACATAGGAATCCTGCTATTGGTGGTAACATATTATTATTTAATGTTGAAGAACCAACAGCAACATACTTACTATCCATGATTTCAGTAATCAATAGAGAATTAGGCGTTTCATCAACTCTTGTTAAGAAAACTTCTATTCCTAAATTTCTAAATGTTTCAGCAATAGTTTGAGCCATTTGTTTTGTATTACCCCACATAGAGTCGTAAATAACAACAGCTTTTTCCTTTTTCTTAGAATTAATTAAATCATCATATAAGTTTAATATTTCACTGACATGTTCTCTCCAAATAACGCCATGGCTATTGGCAATCATTTCAATATCTAATCCCTTAACAACTTCATTAATCTTATTTGCTTGTTTAGTATATGGCAAAACAATATTAGCATAATATTGCTTAGCTTCTTCTAATGCAAGAGCAAGATCAACTTCACTATCAAATCTTTTAGACGTTGCAAAATGCTGTCCAAAAATGTCATTACTAAATAATATTTTTTCCTCAGGACAATAAGTAACCATATTATCCGGCCAATGTACCATCGGTGCTAAATTAAATATTAAATTTCTTTTACCAATACTAATTTTATCACCAGATTTAACCGGAATTAGATCCATTTCTCCATATTGTGCCTTTAATATCTTAGCGCCAATAGGCCCAGCAGTATATACTTTCGCATTAGGAGCTAATTTCAAAATTGCAGGAAGACTTCCGCTATGATCTGGTTCTCCATGATTTGAAATAATAATATCAATTTTACTAGGATCTATTACTGAAGAAATTCTCGAGATTATTTCTTCAGTAAAACCAACTTTCACATTATCAATTAAAGTAATCTTCTCATCAATAATTAAATATGCATTATAAGTGCTTCCTCTTGAAGTGGTGTATCCATGAAAACTTCTTAGTCCCCAGTCAATTGCACCAACCCAATATATTCCTTTTTTTATTTCTGTTGCTATCATCAAATAACCTCTTTATAATTTACTAAATTCATCTGTTCCAACACCACACTCTGGACAAACCCAATCTTCTGGTAAATCCTCAAATGCAGTGCCTGGAGCGATGTCTTGTGTTGAATCACCCTCAGCTGGATCATACACATACCCGCATACATCACACACGTACTTTGCCATTTATATATCCTCCTTCTTAAAATATATAGATAAACAAGAAAACTACAATATAGAAACTTTCTCTAAAAACATTGATACGTCTTCTTGTGAACCATCAAACTCAAATTTTAATAAAACAGGAACGCCATACATTTCACTTATAACATCTGCAGCTAAACAATAAGCCTCGCCATAACCAGTGTCTCCGCTTGCCGCAACAGCTACTAGTTTATCAGCATTACTTTGTAAGAATTCCATAACTTCTTCTGGAACTTCACCATATCCATCAGTAAATGTTACTAACACATACTTTTCATCAACAGTTTCAGTACCATTTTCAATTTGCATGACATCGTCAATCCCTAATTTATCAATAAAACTTTGAACATTACCTGTCCTTGAAGCATAAACAATTTTCATAAAATAACCTCCTATAGTTTACTTTACTATTTTACCATTTATGCTATTTTTCCTCAACAAATATGCTATTCCATTTCATCGAGATTTTCTTCTATTAAATAAGTTATCAACTGTTTTATCAACTAAATTATACCATAAAGCAATATACAATTCAACTAATCTTTTATTTATAAAAAAAGAAGCCTTAAGACTTCTTCCATTTTGCATAAATAGTTTTAGCCGCAAATTTATCATCATTAATTTCCTTAATTTCAGCACCTTCACCTAAATAATTATCATACCAGCCATCAAAAGTAAATCCTTCATTATGAATTATTGGAAATACTACTTTTTCTCCAACCGGATATTTTATTTTATGAATACTAGAATTAGTAATATCAGCAACTTTTTCCAAAACTCCAGCTCCACTATAATCATTAGTCTTAGGCCATACTAAGTGGAATCTTTTAACGAATAATGAATTTAGTTCCCATCTTACTTGTGCTTCTAAACCAAATTTACCATTTTTAAACTCAAAGCGTTCTTTTAATTCTTCCGTTTTCTTTCCAGATTTTAAATATTCAATGAGCCAAATCCATTTATCATAATACTCTTGATCATTGAAGAAACTATTTAACTTCCCATTAAAACTTAAACTACAAAACTGTGAAGTTGGTCCATGATCCAAAAGCCTAGGAGCTTCTTTGCTAACAGTTAAATTTAAATGATTTGAAAAATCATTTAAGAAATCACTATACAAATCACTAAATGTAGCATATCCATCATTTGAATGGAAAAATGTATGAGTTCCCCATCTAGCAAATAACTTTACATCTTTTGACACTTTTTGAATAGGGTTACCTTCAAAAAGAGGATTATCAAACCATCCTAAAAAATAATAATTTAATCTTTTTGGTTTAGGTAATACTGTTTCTTCATTTGCCTCATAAGGCACTTCTCTTGTTCCAGGAACATTTTGAATGTATTTAAAGATAGTATCACATCTAACACTAGGTGATTCTGGACTGTTTTTCAATTCTTCATCGGTTGTATATTTAAACAACTTGGCTGTATCAACTAAACTAGCCCAACTACTAGCAAAAAAGTCATCTGCGTGCGGTTCGCTACATCCTTCAATAACTCGCCAATATGCAAAAAACTCAATCAAATGCGAAAGGAGTTCTAAATACATACCGTTATGATAACAGTATCCAACAAAATAATTAGTTTGTTGACTCTCTAGACTACCACCAATTTCTTCTTTTAAATAGTATTTCCCGCAAAGCGAACCAATGATATATGGTTCACTTTCAATAAAATCATTTAAATCCATTGATTTTAGTTCCGTATCATAGTTGTCATTTACAAAATTGTATAAATCAGTATAAAATTTAGTCTTAACTTCATCTTTTTGATGGAAATACCCACCATTTAATTCATAATTGATTTTTGCCATTTTCTTCTCCTTAATCTATTAACATTATATATATAATCATATTCACTGTCAACTATTTATGAAACTTTATACATTTCCTTAATCCATCCACTCTCAACAAATATTACGTAATCCCCAATGAAAGGAACAAAATTTCCATTTTCGATAACACCCACGAAATGAGGGCAGTAAATAAAATCATAATAACGTCTTGCATTAAATGGATCAAAACCCGTCAATCGATAATTGACCTTAATTGGACTCACATTTTTAATTTTATTCTCAATTATCTTCTTTGTTTCCTCGATATATTCATTAACTATCTCAACAATATCTTGATCCTCCTTAACAATAATATCTCTTTGGCGATAATATTTGTTAATTAACAAATCATCAATTGTCTTACTTTCTTCACCTAAATTATGTTTAATATTTATATTATGGTCATGACATAACAATAATGTTACAGCTCCAGAATCATAGCAAATATGCCTAATTGGAATAAGTTTATTTTTATCCAGTAGTCTGTTTTTAATATTATTTAAGTATTTAGTATATAAATCTATATCAAGTTTTCTTAATGCTAGCATTTCTACATACTGTGCCATACCTTCAACAACTTCAATTTGACTTTCATAATTAGCGTACTTGTTGATGTTTTTGCGATATATTTTTAAATCAATTAACTCATTAAACTTTTCTTGACTATAATTATCAATTAGTTCTGATAAAAGTTTGTGTTCTTCATATTTAACTGATAAGTTTAAAGAATCATAATTATAATTAAATATTGCATTAATTTCATCGGGAAATCTTCTTTCCAATTTAACATATTGATACGCATGAAACATTTCATGAATTATTTTTGCTGTAAGAACATTAATATCAACTCTCTCAATTCCTTCACTATTCCATATAGCTAAGTAATTATCATTATGGACAATCGCAGTGTTACCTATAAATCGTGAATCCTTTACAATTTCATGATCTTTTAAATAAACTGTGTCTTGATCATATAATGCAAAATCAAATGGATAAAACCCCTCCCACAATTCATTAAAATCTATGGTCTTTAATTTCGAATCTATTAATTTATATACTTCTCTTAATTCCATAATTACCACCATTTTCTTTTTAAGTTATCTTATTTGCTACATCACCAATATCAGTTAATGATTTTTTTATTTTTCTGGTTCTTACACCAACAAGTTTCTCCAAATCATCACTAGCTTGGCTAAGACGGTTTTGAGTGCTTGTTAAAACTTTTTCAAATTCATGAAATTCATTCTTAACTTTATTTAGAACTTCCCAAACCTCACTACTTCTTTTTTGAATAGCAATAGTATTAAACCCGACTCTAAAACTATTTAATAAAGCCGTTATTGTTGTCGGTCCTGCAACAACAATTTTATAATTTCTATTCAAGTCTTCAGTAATCCCAGTCTTAACTACCTCGGCAAATAAACCTTCAATAGGCAAATACAAAATAGCAAAATCAGTTGTATTTGGTACATCAATATACTTATCACTTATTGTTTTAGCAAATTTCTTAATATTAGAAATTAAATTAAGTTTAGCCGTTTTAACTAAGGTTGCATCTCCCGTATCATAACTATCTAGCAAACTCGAATATGACTCCAATGGAAACTTAGCATCAATCGGCAAGTAAATTTGTTTGGAATTACTACCAGGAAATTTAATAGCAAACTCGACTCTTTCACTACTTCCAGTCTTCGTAATAATGTTTTCCTCAAACTGGTCATAAGTCAGTATTTCTTTTAGAATATTCCCTAATTGTGACTCACCCAATATTCCTCTAGTCTTAACATTACTTAGAACTTTCTTTAAATCTCCGACTCCACTTGCTAGAGACTGCATCTCACCTAGCCCTAAATGAACCTCTTTTAATCGATCATTTACCATTTTAAAAGAATTGGATAATCTTTCATCTAAAGTCTTTTGTAATTTTTCGTCAACAACATTTCGCATTTCATCAAGTTTTTTTGAATTTTCAACTTCCAAAGATTTAACGCTACTAGAAATAGTATCTTTAATTGCAAATAGGCGCTCTTCAGTAATTTTAGTATTACTATCGATACTATTCTTAAAATTCTGCAAATTATCACTTATTGTCTTTATTAAGAGATCAATCTTTTCTATTTCCTTTGTTGAAGAAAATGTTAATTGATTATCTATTGTTTTAGTTAAAACATTTTGTAGATTACTGATTAACCCAGTAATTTCTTGCCTTAACATTGAAAACTTCACATCGTTATTTTTCGGTCTAGAAATAATTATAAATATAATAATTATCACTAATAAACTTATTATTATAATTTCTCCAGTTGATAACATATTAAATATCTACTCCAATTACAGTTTTAACTAAAAAACCAATTCCAAATGATATTATAGATACTCCCAAACTGATAATAATCATTTGGAAGAACTTCTTCCTAAAATTCAAATCCTTAGCAACTGATATATAGTAGTTAAAGAAGAAAATAATTAAAATAACTACTCCAATCATTATTCCTAAAGATAAAAAATGGTTATCCGGAATTAATAAATATGGCAAAACTAGAAAGGCTACGGTAATAATATATGCTATCCCAGTATATATTGAAGACTTTAGTGCATTTGCACTTCCATCTGCTTTACTACTCAAATACTCACTTGAAGCCATTGACAAACTTGCGGCAATTCCAGTTATGATTGCTGATAGAGTAATCATCTTTGAATCAGCAAAAGCCAATGTTAAACCAGCAATAGTACCAGTTAATTCAACCAAAGCATCATTTAACCCTAAAACAATAGACCCTATATAATTTAATCTTTCCTCATCAAGCATACCTAAAAGCTCTTTTTCATGTTCATGTTCTTCAATAGCAACATCAGCAGCTATTGGTAAGTATTCTTTAATCTCTTCATAGTAGAGTTGAGCTTTATCTTCACTTTTTTCCATAAGTTTTAGCGTAAATGTATATCCCAAAAAGAAATTCATCATTTTAAATAGAAACAAAGTAAACTTGTTTGCTCTTATTTTAACTTTTGTAACTTTTTCCCAAATTACATAATGATGCATCTCTTGTTTAGCTATTTTATCAAGAATTTTCTTGTTTTTTTCATCCTTCATTTTTTTTGATAAGTATTCATATAAATAGAAACTATTAATTTCTCCTAATTGCATTTTTTTAACTTTTTTCATAATATTTTTTGGTAATTCACTCATAAAAAAATCCTCCAATATAAATTTATTATATCATAAACCTCTTATAAATTCTAGTTAAAACAATAAAAATACCTTGAGAAAAATCTCAAGGTAAGTTAATTAGAAATTCATTAATTCTGTTTAGTCCCCGTATTAAAAATTCTCTAGGACAAGCAATATTTATCCTAATAAACGAACATTCTTCTCTGGTAAAAGTAGCTCCATCACTAACAATCACCTTAAATTTAGCTAATCCCTCAACAATTTCCTCACTTTTAAGTCCAGTATAACCAAGATCCACCCAAACTAAGTAAGTTCCTTGTAAGTTGAAAACTTTCGCTTTCTTAATATGTAAATTAAAATACTCCTTTAACAGTAAAAAGTTATCCTCTATATGTTTATTTTGTTTTCTTACATAATCATAACCAACAGTATAGGCACTAATTAATGCAGTCATACCAAAAATATTTGGAGTTCTAAACAACATATCAGCTAAAGATTTTTTAATTTGATTTCTAATAATACTATTTTTAATAATAATATTTGCTATTTGTAATCCCGCCAAATTAAATGTTTTAGATGGAGCACTTACAAGTGCAATATTATCATATACATCAAAAAAGTGACCAACTGAATAAAACTTATAATTAAACAACATAATATCCGCGTGTACTTCATCACTTATTAAAAACACATTATATTTTTTGCAAAGTAAAACAATTTTTTCAAGTTCTTCTTTTTTCCAAACTCTTCCAACAGGATTTTGAGGATTACAAAGAATAAACACATCCGATTGTTTGAGTTTATCTTCGAGATCATTATAATCTATAACATAAGAATCTTCATAAACCACTAATTTATTAACTAGTAAATCAAGATTACTATAATTTGGTATTTTAAAGAAATGATGATAGACTGGAGATTGAATTAACACCCTATATTTAGCAACAAGCTTGGTTATTAAACTAATTGAATAAACTACACCCATTGAAGGCAAAATCCATTCTGGGGCAATTTTAAGGTTATAAGAATTTTTATACCATGAGCAAACAACATTATAGTACTCATCGTCACAATAATTATATCCAAAAGCCCCATGACTTGCCCTTTTAATTAAATCCTCTTTAACTTCAGGACAGGTTTCATATTCACTATCAGCAATGCTCAAAATTACTAAATCATCTCCATATTTCTTAGTTGCAACATCCCATTTAACGGATTTAGTATTGTATCTTTTAATTTCATTAAACATATTATCCCTCTAATCTAATAATACTAATTTTGAATCAATTAAAGAATATAAATAAATATTAACTGGCTTCTTTGTTAGATTAAAAACATAATCTTTGTAACCATTTAATTGTACAATGTAATCATCAATATTAGTGTTTTTAAGTTTATAATCAATTATGTCAATATAATCTTCATATTCTAACATTAAATCTATAATACCGGTAGTATTTTCATTCACAAACTCATATTCTTGATAAATGTTAGCACTATCTATATTTTTTAAAATATCTAACTCTAAAAATTTAATTAATATTTCTTTCAAATATTTCTCAATACTCATATTTAAAATCCTACTACGTAAATCCTTATCTTTTAAATTAATATTTTCAAGCAAATTGTGAATTTTTAATCCAAGATTAATATTATTAATCTCTTCTTTTGTAAGAATCTTGTTAATTTTCTTAGAATAATTGAATTTACCAATTTTAGTAGTATCATAATTTATATCTTGTACTTTAATAGTCTTACCACCTACAAGCATTTTCTTGTATTCCTTAGCATCCTTGATTAAGTAATCTTTGTTAATGGAAACATCTGATACATTGTGGATATACTTTAAATTCATGTAAACAGACTTCATTATATCTGAGAAATTACGAAATCTTAATTTGTGACTATCTAAAGTCTCTTCAAGAAAATCACTACTTAAATCATCAATAATAATTATTTTTTCTTTAGCTCTAGTTAGGGCAACATAGAATAGTCTAATTTTTTCACTTATCTCTTCATAATCATATTCGAATTTATAAATATCTTTTAAAACAGTCTCTTTAATTCCATTCTCAAAGTAAGGAACAATAATCGTTTTATTTAAATCTATTAAAAATCTTTCTTTGATATCTGCCCTATTAAACCCCTTATTTAATCCAGAGTAATAACATATAGGAAATTCTAATCCTTTACTTGCATGTATAGTCATTAAAGAAACAGCTTCTTGACTTCCGACATCAATTTTAAAACCAATATCAATACCAAGTTCTACTGATTTAACTAAATGATTAACATAATTTTGAAAACTCATCGATAACATACCAAACTCTTTAGCCAGGCTAAGCAAGTATTCAACCTTTCTAAATGTAGCAGTTAAATTTCCAATTTTTATAACATTTGTGCATATTCTGAAGTCATCAATAATTTTTTGAACAATTTGTTCTATTGATAACTTGCCAATTTCATTTGAGATATTTAAAGCAATTTCATAAACTTTGGTATTAAATATATTGTTAGTATTTAAAGTATCAAATATTTCTTGATCGGTATATTCAAATATGAAACTCCTAGCAATACTTACAAATAAGTATCTAAACTCCTTAGAAAATGACTTATTATTGATTAGTAAACAAAACTTCATTATATTTAATAAAACTTTGTAATCATATCCTTCATTTAACTTTTCTTCTTTTAGTATTTTTAAGGGGATTCCCTTATACTCAAATATATTTTTAAACAATTCAAAGTCTGTAGAACGATCAACTAGAATACAAAAATCATTTAACTTAATATCTCTTGCAACACCATTTTCATTTATAATATCTTTTTTATTAAGTCTTTTTATAATATCATCTGCTATAGAAAATATTTCTTTAACATTTCTTTCATAATTCTTACTAATTTTACTAATATCAATAACTTCAAGATCATAATTAAAACTTTTAATTAAATCAAATGATTTGTTACCATAAATCATTTGATGCTGTGATTCATAATCAGCACCACCAATTTGTTCACTCATAACTTGCTTAAATATTCCATTAATTGAGTCTAGAACTTCTTTTCTCGATCTAAAATTTTCCAATAAATCAATTTTAATACCATTTTTTAATTCTTCACTATAACCATAATCATTATATTTCATTTTAAATATTTTAGGATTTGCATTTCTAAAGCGATAAATACTTTGTTTAATATCGCCTACAGCATATAGATTATTATTTGATATTAATGTCATAAATTCTTCTTGAATATCTGATGTATCCTGATATTCATCAATCATGATTTCATAAAATTCATTTTTTAGTTCTTCTTTTACCCAACTATTATCTCTTATTATACCAATTGCCATTTTAGCAATATCATTAAATGTATATAATCTACTTTTATTCTTAATTAATTTAAATTCATCGAATACTTCTTTAATTATATTAGTAATTACTGTTACGTGATTATATGTTTTCTTATACTCGATTACAATTTCATTAAGATCATTAAATCTCATAAAATCAATGATATTATCAATATCTTTTTTTACGATTTTTTTAATATCCGAATACAATTCACTACATGACTTGTTTTTTCTTGGCAAGTTTATCCTCGTTATTAATGACTTAAGGTTTTTATATTCTTTGGTTTGCGCTAAACGCGTCTTAACATCTTCTAAATATTCACATACTTCATCTTCTGAATTATTTACTAGTTCTTCTAGATTTTCTTGTAAATTTAGTACCTTATCCAATAACACTTCAAGATATCTATTAATTAGTTGCGAATAAAAGTTTTCATTGAAATATTCATGAACATAATTATCTAAATATTCTCTACTATCAACCATTTTATCTATTTCATAATATAAACGAATAATCATATCTCTAATTAAACGATCATCCTTTATACAAAAACTTCTAATCAAATCGAAAAAATTCGAATCACTACGTTCATAATAATTATCAACAATCTCATCAACAGTCCTAATTAATAACTCTTTAATAAGACTATCAGAAGATATGTTGATTTCATTTGAAATATTAAGCAGATATGAATATCGTCTGGCTATACTTAAGCTGAAACTATCAAATGTTGTAATGTAGCTAGAATCCAGTAGTTTTAACTGTTCTGTTAAGTTATTCTCTTTGATTTTTTTTCTTATTCTTTCTTTCATTTCATTTGCAGAAGCACGGGTGAACGTTAGAATTAGAAGTTTATTAATATCGATACCTTTTTTTAGTATCTCTATAGTCCTTTCAGATAAAACTGCTGTTTTTCCACTACCTGCCCCTGCAGAAACTAAAATATTACATCCGGAAGAGTGGATAGCTTTATACTGAGCGTTAGTCCATTTCATTTTCATCAGCCTCCGAATCTATATATACATTATCTTTACCGCTGTGATAACAAATATCACTAAACTTACAATAATTACAACTAATGTTTTTATTGTTAATAATCTTCGGATTAATTGTAAAGTCCGAATTTAATATATCATTGCTAGCCTCTTTTATTTTGTTGCTAACAAGCAAATCTAATTTGTTTAAAAATTCTTCAGTCAACGCTTTTGAGTAAGCATAGAAATTTCCTTCTTTTGTTTTTCTAAGCCCTTTTATGACTTCGCTATTATATATTGTTGGATCAAATTCAAAAACCTCATTAATATTATCAACAACATATCCGCGTAATTTCAGATTGTCTTTTTTTGTTTTATTGTACTCTTCTTCGGTTCTACTAGCAATTTCAGTGGTCAATATGTTTTGAAGAAAAAATCCATACACTTTTACATTTTCAAACTTTTCAATTTTCTTTGATAAGTGCAAATATATCGGCAATTGTAAACTTAAGCCATATTCAACTAACTTTAAATCAATATCAAGCTTACCTGTCTTATAATCAACTACACTTATGTAAGTTGTAGGAACCCCATCAATATCTATGGTTTTATAATATATCTTATCAATAATCCCTGTAAAGGTTACTTTTGTATTATAGTTATCTAAATTGAAACTATATTTTACTTCCTCTTCAAAAAGCATGTCTTTATACTTAATAATACTGTTTTGTTCATTAATAATATCAATAATAGTTGCTAGTTCTTCTTTTAATTTTTTGAGTAAAAACTTTTCTTTACTACTTAGAATATATTTCGAACTAGATACAACATCATTCCATTTGTCTTCTAGAGAAAAAGAATTATTTGTGCTTTCTTTTAAAACTTCATGAAATAGGGTTCCAATAAATAGCGGGAAAGTTTCTTCATAAATATCAATTTTTAAAATCTTTTGAATATAAAATGCAAATTTACATTCGTTGAATTTATTTAAAGAAGTATAACTAAGTTTTAAATTATTATTTAATATTTTTGATACTGATCCATGTTTTAGTCCACTAAAGGAATTATCATATTCTAAGTATGGAATATTATACGATTGGTTTAAATCCAGTAACCCATTTGTAATTACGGTGTATTTTGTATACTGATCAAGCTTCATTGAGTACAACAATTGATTAAAGATGTTTGAAAAATTAGAAAATTTATTTTCATCATGGTGTATTTCTTCAATCTTTAAATCCTTGATAATATTAGATAAATATTTCCTATCGCCATTAGAATACTCATGATGACTTAAGTAAATCAAATTATTGCTTTTAATTGACTTCTTTACCAAATCATAGTTTTGTTTATTAAGTTCTGCTGATGTTTCAAAAGGTAAATTTGTTAGTTCAGAATCTTTAAAATAAGCAATATCCATATTAACTACTGGATAAGACCCTAAACAAAAAGCTGGTATAAATATGTGTTTTTTATCTAAATCTAAAACTTCATTCATATCTATTATTTCAATAGCATTTAAGAATTTTGGTTTTGAAATTCTATGTTTATCAAATTTGTAATTAAATATTTTATTAAAATCTTTTTGATCAGCACTAACTTTTTTTGTTTCATTTATAATATTGATTATTTCATTTCTAATAGCAATATCAACAGTATTTACATATTCATAATTTATTTCATTTTCAAAAATCAAGTCATTAATGCTAATAATTTCTTTTAAATATGGTTTGTTATTATAGTTTATTGGTATATTATAAAAACTAAAAACTCTTTTAAACTTAATTAAATCTTGAGAATATATAATTTTAATATCACTTAACTCTACATTGTTTTGAACTAATTTTGAAATTGATTCAGCTAAATACAGCAATTCATCATCATCATTTTGAAAAACATTTATACAACTTGGTGTATTATATTCTTTAATATCAATAAACTTGTAATCTAATTGACTAATTAAGCTAATTACCAATTTAGGTAAATATGTGTATCCAACAAATTCTAGTGTATAATTAGACAGTGATATTAAAGTAGTTTTATTATAATCAATCAAATTGTTTTCTTCTAAAAAAAGAAGTATGTTTTTTAATATCAAAGTTTTTTCATTATTTAAATAATCTAAATAAATAAGATTATCAATATACATTTTTGCTACATCAATATCAAAAGAAAAATGATTAGAAACTTGAAAAATCGCATTTTCAGAAATTTTATAGGTAAGCTCTGAAATCAACTTTTCCATAGTATAAAATTTACATTTTAGTAATTCTTTAGTGTTTTTTTGAATATATTTTTTTGTATGGGTTGGACACACAACAATATTATTTTCTAAGTTTTTTATTTCATACATTTTAATCACCTGGTTTAATTATAACACAAATACTACTTTTATAAAGATTATTTTATAAATTCAAATACAAAAGAACTTGTAAATATAGTAATTTAAGTTTATAATATTGGTATATGGAGGGATTTATGAAAAAAAAATTAATATTGTTATTACTTATTGTCGGATCACTTTTTTTAATAAGCTGTAAAAAAGAATCTGTACCAGAAGATGTGAATCACGAAATAAATGAATCTGAATTTACTAGTTCAGGAAGACTAATTGTATATAATATTAGTGCTAATATACAAGTTGAAAATGTTAACGAATCACTAAAGAACATTAAAAGTTTATTAAATGTAGATGAATGGATAGCGTATGAAACACAATCAGCTGGTTATTCAAGAATCACTTTAAGAATAAAGACTACAAGACTAGATAACTTTTTAAGTCAATTATCGGATTCATACACATTAGATAATCTAAATAGAAGTTCTATAGATGTTAGTTTAAATTATTATGACTTAACTAGCAGAATAACTGCTTTAGAATCTCAAAGAGAAAGACTTGTTGTTCTATATGAAACTGCTAGCTTTAATGATATTCTTGTAATTAATGAGCAAATATCAATCATAGATTCACAATTACATGATTTAACAAGACAAAAAAATGAATACGATTCTAACATTGAATACTCAAGTATAAATTTATTTATTCAGTCTGAAGAGACTGATCAAAAATATTCTACATTCTTTACAGAATCTGTATTATCAATATGGAAAGTTTTACTAAAACTAGGTGGATTAATCCTCATTGCCATTGTAGCATTTATCCCTTTAGCAATAATTATTATACCTATTGTTGTCATTTCTAAGAAAAAAGCCAAGAAAAATAAATTTGATTTCACAAAATATGATAAATAAAAAAAGCCTATGATTTATTCATAGGTTTTTTTATCCAAAACAGATACCATTTTCATCGCATTCTATATCTTCTTTAAATATTTCATAGAAAAATCCATTTCCAGCTTTTAGTTTAAATAAATACATCTCTTCGACTAACTCATCAAGAATTTTTACTGCCTCTTCTAGCTGTACATTGAAGTTGATTGCAACCTCTACTGGCGCAACACGGTTGTATTCATAGATAAAGTCAATAACATTATCATGGTTAAAAATATATTTGATTTCTCTAAAACGATTGTTTGTTAATTCTTTTATAACTGCGTTAATAGTTTCATATTTTTGAAATCCTCTTAAAACAACTTCTCTATCTTTATATTTTATTAAAAAAGATGGAAACCCTGAAATGTTATATATATTGCATAATTCCACATCATTTTTAAACATATCACTTGAATAAGAATGATAATTTTCTATAAATTGCGCAACATCAAGTCCAACTTCACTCGCTATTTCAATTAAAACTTCAAATCTATTTGTTTTTCTACCATACACTTCACTGGCTTCTCTTAAGGCTCTTAGGAATTTTTTTGATAAATCTTCGCCTTCTAATTTGCTTGCTAAATATGCACGATTTTGAGGAACACTTGAGATATACTCATCATTAAACATATCAAATCTACTTCCATCTACTGGCATATGATGAACACTTGAGGCATCATACCAATGTTTACCAATAGCTTTATTAGATTTGATTGGATCTACTCCAATGCCATTTACAGCATCATAAAAAGTAGTAATGTCCTTTACTAATCCGCCCATGACATAGTGAATTTTAATATTATCTAAATAAGCTTGTTCAAGTTTTCTTATAATTGGCTCACTACCCCAACACCAAGTACAAATTGGGTCACTAAATTCGTAAATTTCTATTTTATCCATAATGATACTTACCTCACAGTAATAATATTATAACAAAAATACATTTATTAAACAAACTTAATGCTCTTTATACAATCTTATTTGTCCAAGCCTCAGCATCCCATACTTCATCAATTATATCTTCATAAAATAATGGATCATGACTAACAAGTAAGATAGTTCCTTTATATTCCTTTAAGGCAGTTTTTAGCGCTTCCTTTGCATCAACATCTAAGTGATTAGTGGGCTCATCTAATACTAAAACATTAGTCTGTTTTAAATTGATTTTACATAATCTAACTTTTGCGTTTTCTCCACCACTCAAAACTTTCATTTTAGATTCAATATGAATTCTTGTTAAACCACATCCAGCAAGAGCACTTCTAGCCTCATTATTCATCATTGAAGGAAACATGTCCTGTATTTCTTCAATTGCGGTTTTATTAGATGGGGTATCTTCTTGAGAAAAATAACCAACTTCTAAATATGGATCGGTAAACACTTCTCCACTAAAAGGTTTTATTTTGCCAATTAAAGTTTTTAAAAGCGTAGATTTACCAATACCATTAACTCCTTTAATTGCAACTTTCATATTTCTTTCTAAAGCAACATTTATCGGCTTTGTTAAAGGAGTATCATAACCAATAATCAAGTTATTTGCCTCAAATATGACTCTACCGGGAGTTCTGGCCAACTTAAAAATAAAGGTTGGTTTTGGCTTTTCATAAACTTTTTCAATTAATTCCATTTTATCAAGCACTTTTTGTCTTGATGAAGCTATATTTCTTGTAGCAACTCTTGCTTTATTTCGTGCAATAAAATCCTCCATATCAGCAATTTCTTTTTGTTGCTTTACATATGCAGCATTTTGTTGCTTCTTTTTAAGCTCTATAGTTTCAATAAACTTATGATAATCCATAGAGTATCTTGTTAAATCCCCACCATCTACATGATAAATAACATTAATGCAATCATTCAAAAATTCAACATCATGACTAACAAGAATAAAACTATTTTCATAATTTTGCAAGAAATTCTTCAACCAATTAATATGGTTTTCATCTAAATAGTTGGTAGGTTCATCTAGTATTAATATACTTGGGTTTTCAAGAAGTAATTTTGTTAATAAAACTTTTGATCTTTGACCACCGCTTAACATGGAAACATCTTTATCCATCCCAATATCTATAAGTCCTAACCCTGAGGCAATCTGATCGATTTTAATATCAATATTATAAAAACCACTAGTTTCTAACATCGAACCAATATCACCGGCTTCTTCTAATATACTATCCATATTTTCTATATCAGTTGATAGATCCTCATATAATTGATACATCTTTTTTTCTAAATCATATAGGTAATCAAATGCACTTCTACAAATATCTCTTATTGTCTTACCTTCAACTAGTATTGAGTGTTGATCTAAATATCCAATTTTAATATTCTTATGCCACTCTATTTTACCCGAGTCTGGTTGTAAGTTTCCGGTAATTATATTAAGAAATGTTGACTTACCTTCACCATTAGCACCGATTAAACCAATATGTTCACCTTTTAATAGACGAAAATTGGCATTAACAAGTAAAGCTCTTTCACCAAATCCATGTGTTAAATTTGTAACAGTTAATAAACTCATAATAATACTCCAATCACTTATTATATCTTACTTAAAAAATGCTGATTTGTCATTAAAAAAATTAGAAAACTAGTTTTCTGATTTTGTTTCTCTTTTTTGAATTATTAACACAATTAACAATAAAAAACCACCAATTAAGAAAAATATTCCACTTGAGTCAAATAATACTAATGGTTTAATACCATATAACATTCCTCCAAATAGAGGACCAATTACATTTCCTATTGATAAAAATGATTGTCTAATACCCATAACTGTACCTATTGAGTCATCATCAGCCTGTCTGCTTATGTAGTTTTGTTCTAATGGTAAATATATAGCTTTAAATATAACATAAATCATAAACACAGTATAAACAGTTAAAATAAAATTATTAGCTCTAAATACATAAAATATAATTACAGAAGATAACACTTGAATCAAAATAATAAAGACGAGTTGTTTTCTTAATTTAGAAAAAAATGGAACAATAAAAATTGATGTTGCAACTGATACTAAACCTGTTGCCAAAACGAAGTTACCCAAGGCCGTTGTTGTCAAATTCAAGTCATCAAAATATACATCAATATATTTACTAACATTTGTACTACCAATTGTAATCATGGTTAGTGATATCAAAAATATAATTAATTTTTTGTCTAAAGTTTTAATTTTTGCAAGTGACGCAAAAGGATTCTTTTTCTTTGAAAACGAAACGTCTTTATTATAATCTTTAACAAAAATTAAAACCATTATTCCGAAAAGTATAAAACTAATCCCTTGAAATAAAAAGACGTTTTGATAACTTGGTGTTACTATCAATTTATTAAAGAATACACTATCACCCAAAATTCCACCCAGCTGATAGCCGAGTGATGTGCCTAATGTGGCAAGAGCAGCAAATATAGCTAAATTTTTTGTTCTTGACTTTCCGGAATGACCAATAAGTAATGCCACAAATAATGTCATTGGTGCTGCAATTCCAATTCCACTAATAAATCTAAACAATATCATCAAATATTGATTATTAGCAAATCCAAACCCTATTTGTCCAATGGAATATACAATCAAGCCAATAAAAATATAATTTTTATTTTTCCCAGAATCACCTAACGAACCCCATATAGGAGCTGCTAACATCATTCCCAAACTCATTGTAGCAAAAAAAACTCCAAACATATACTCAGGAATCTCTAAGTACCTTACAAAAGAAGGTGTAACTGGATGTCCTAAGTTATTTAGCATATTTTGAATAAAGGCAAATAGTAAAACAATAATTATATTTTTCTTCATTTTAATCACCATTAATAAATATTATACCATAAATAGTTTATAAATCGAGTTGATTTTTAAATTTTTTCATACCATTCTTTTACTTTTATCAACTCTTCTTCAGAAACCCTATGTCCCTTGTTGGTTCTTAAACTATCAACATTAGCACCTTTATTGATATACATTTCAATTAAGGATAATGATCCAGTTAAACTACAAATCGGATCATTATCTCCGTAAGTAATATATATATTTATTCCTTTTAAGTTTACATCTTTTTCTTTTATAACAGTCGGATGAAGTAAAACGGCATTTTTAAAAACATCTGAATCATTTAATAATAAACTACTAATCAAATTTGCCCCATTGGAATAACCAATTGCAGTAATATTATCACTTAAATCTAAATCTTTTTTTAGCTTTATTATAAAATCATTGATTGTTTTTGTTCTGATACTCAAATCTTTATAATCAAAACTCCCATTAGGGAATCTTTTGAAATATCTATTCATCCCATTTTCAACAACTTCACCTTTAATTGAAATAATATTACTATCTGGGTCTATGAACTTTGCAACCGGTATTAAATCATTAATATCTCCACCTGTACCATGAAACAAAATAATTGTTGAGGAGTTATTTCCTTTGATATATTTGTATTCCATTACTGCGGCCTTTCTATTTCGATAATTTTCCCAATAGTACTGTAATTTGATCCAGATAATCTACCGACAACATTATACTTGTCTAATTGAATTTTTCCATTTTTATATATTGATTCTTCTAAATGATAAAAAACTACTCTACCAATAAACATATCTGTGTTTTCAAGTTCTATATATTTTTCTAAAACACACTCGAACCTAACTTTTGATTCTTTAATACCTCTAGTTTGAACTATCGTACTTTCTACAGGCGTTAACCCGTGTTTTAATACTTCGCTTTCTTTAATAGATAGACTCTCAGCTGTTGCATTGATCTTACCTAAATTATCTTCATCTATTAGATGGACTACAAACTCTTCAGTTTCTAATATATTTATTGCTGTATCTTTCATCTTATTATCTCTTCTATTAACAGCAATCATTATTAATGGTGGTGTGGATGATACAATATTAAAATAACTAAATGGTGCTCCATTTAATGTAGCATTATCATGACTTGATGTCACAAATGCAACCGGTCTTGGTATAATAGCACCATTAAGAATTTTTTTACTATCTAGATCACTAATTGTATTTGGATTTAAACTTATCATATTTTACTACCTCGTTGAATCAATTCCTTCGTGTGAAAACCAATCTTTTTAAGCAATTCCTTAGTTACTTCTAATTCTTCATCGGTTAAAACACTGAAAACCTCTTCGATTGTTTCCCTATGCTTTGGAAAAATTGCATCAAGTAATGATCTTCCTTGGTCGGTTAAATCAATTAAATTACTCCTTTTATCAAAAGTGCTTACTACTCTTTTCACTAACTCTTTTTCTACAAGCTTATCAATTACATAAGTAATGCTACTGTTTGCCATTAATAGTTTTTCACAAATACTTGTCATTGGTTGTTCACCTTGATGATAAAGTAATTCTAATGTTCCAAATTCTGTAGGATTTAAACCATAACTAGCAATATCTTGTCTCAATAATTCTTCTAAATTATGTGTTGCTCTAAGTAATATACTTACTGCTTTTAACGAATCTCTCATAAATACTCCTTTTTTATATTTTTGTCACTTCTTTTAGTGTCAATATGTCTAACTAATTTTTCTATTTGTTGTCTCTTATCTCTAAACCTTGGTGGTAACGCTAAAGTCTCACCTAAGATTTCATAATCTTCTTCATCATCAATAAATCCAGGTCCATCAGTTGCAAACTCAAATAGGATATTTTGATATAAACGAACGTATAAACTCTTAAAATAAAACCTATCCACAAAACCTGAATTAGGTATCTTTAATTCTTTCATATAATTAATCCAATCTCTTAACACTGATTCATCCTTAACTCTAAATGCTAAATGGTGAACGCTGCCAAACCCTTGGATACTATTATATTTAGATTCATCTTTTTCAAGTATTACCGATGCTCCATTTCCTCCATCTCCCATTTCAAACAAATGATAGTCACCTTGCTCCTTTGTTTTTCTCATGAACATTATTTTTTCAAGGGCAAAAGTCATTTGAGCGACATCATTTACTTTCATAAATGTTGGACCTAAACCAGTAATTGCAAACTCATTTGGAATAGGACCTTTTTGCCAAGGTGTACCAGATGGAACTCCTTGATTATTTTCATCAGAAATTAACATATATAATTGATCATCAAAGTCCTTAAACATCAATACTTTTTTACCAAACATTTCCGCAATCCCATTATTATTAACATTATACTTCTCAAATCTTTTTAAGTAATATTCAATAGCTTCATCACTGGGTACTCGAAATGAAGTTCTAGATATCTGATTTGTGCCTTCAGTTTTTTTTCCAATCCCTTTGAAATCAAAGAATGTCATATCTGTCCCAGCACTACCTTTATCATCAGCAAAAAACAAATGATAAGTATTTATATCGTCTTGATTAACAGTTTTCTTTACTAACCTAAGTCCTAACACATATGTAAAGAATTCGTATATTTTTTCTGCACTACTAGTTATTGCAGTAACGTGGTGTAAACCTAATAATTTTTCCATTATTTCCTCCTATTTAACTTATGTGTTCATTATAGCACAGGAAATACTTCATTTCCACAATAATGCTTCGAATTCGAAGTAAATTGCTTATTAGTGCGCTTTACTTGTAAATATAAATTATATATGTTAGAATATTCAATAACAGGAGGGTTATTATGTTTAAAAAAATAGAACAATTTTTACCATTAATAATAATAGTAAGTTCATTATTAATGGCCATCATGATTTTTTTCCCAGCTTTATCTGATGGGGAAGATTATCTGATTAAGGGAACAACAACTGTATTTGGTGGTGAACTAGTTTCATTTGGATCATTAATGAATGTTAGTGTGAATTTTAATTTTATAAATTTATTGGCTTATGGCTTACCATTTTTATTGTCAATTATTTTATTTACAGTCAATGTAAGAACTAGTAAAAAAGGATTAGTTAAACTTATATTAAGTGTGCTACTTTTGGTATCATTCTTACTTAGTCTTATAGTCTTTATATCTTTAGGGTCCTATACTATTGTAACAACCGAAATATTTAATGGTTCAGGAACTTCTGATCTTGGCGGATACAGTTTAGCAGTTGGAGCAATTATCTCATTAGTATTATCTGTAATCGGTATAGTATCTTCAACTTTGCATTTATTAATTACAGCAAGTTTAAAATCTTAATTAAAAACAATCTCTTTAGTAGAATATTTACTCTATTATTGAGATTTTTTATTATTACAAATATATTTATATATTTATAATTTATGGTATAATATTATAAAAGAGGTGATATACTTGGATGATTTAAATCAGTTAAAAACACCATACTTTGATGCCTTAAACGATTATGCTACTAGTGATGTAACACCGTTTGATATACCTGGGCACAAACTTGGAAGATTAGATAATTTATTAAAAGAAAAAATAGGTGAAATGGCCTTTAAATTCGACTCTAATTCCCCCAAAGGTTTAGATAATATTGGTAAACCTAAAGGAGTATTAAAAGATGCCCAAATACTAATGGCTGATGCTTTTAATGCTGATAGAGCATATTTTTTGACCGGTGGAACTAGTCAAGGAATTCTTGCAATGATTCTTGCATCAGTTAGCGCGAGAGAAAAGATTATTTTGCCGAGAAATGTTCATAAATCAGTAATTAATGCATTAGTTTTATCTGGTGCAGTTCCGATTTTCTTACCAGTACAAATCGATAAGAACTTAGGGATAGCAAATGGTATAAATATAAATGATGTAAAAAAAGCTATTAAAGAAAACCCAGATGCAAAAGCTATTTTCGTTATTAATCCAACTTATTTTGGAGTAGCAAGTGATATCAAAAGTATTGTTGAAATTGCCCATGAACATGATATGCTTGTTTTAGCTGATGAGGCTCATGGCTCCCATCTTCATTTTCACGAAGAATTACCTATGTCAGCAATGGATGCCGGTGCTGATATGTCTGCTGCATCAATTCATAAAACATCAGGAAGTTTAACTCAAAGCTCAGTATTATTTGCAAAAGGTAATCGAGTAAATTATAATAGAGTTAGACTATCATTAAACATTCTTCAATCTACTTCACCAAGTGGATTATTGCTAGCAAGTTTAGATGTTGCAAGACAATTCATTTATTTTAATGGAAGACGATTATTAGAAGAAACATTGAAGGTTGCTTATTATGCATATGAACAATTATCAAACATCCCAGGTATAGAAGTAATTACAAGGGATGATTTCATCAACGCAGGTTGCTATGATTTTGATGAGACAAAATTATTAATTAACATAAGAGATTTAGGAAAACCTGGATACTTCTTCTATAATTACTTTAAAGATCGTTTCAATATTCAAATAGAACTTGCTGAAACCTATGTTATTCTTTTGGTTTTAACAATGGGTAGTACAAAAAAAGATATTGATATTCTTAAAAAAGCACTTATTACATTATCAGATGAAATGTATAAAGGTGAAAAATTGCCTGTTTATGAAAAGTTTAAGTATAGTTTTCCAGAGAGTTATGCAAGACCTAGATCTGCATTCCATGCACCAAAAAAATTTGTTTCACTTAGGAATTCTTTAGGTGAAATATCTGGAGAATCTATAATGATATATCCACCTGGAATACCTCTAATAATTCCTGGTGAAATAATTAATGAGGATATAATTGAAATGTTAGAGTTCTATGAAGCTAATGGCTTTAATATCTTGACTGATCAGGATGATGATTCAATTAAAATAATAGATAAAGAAAACTGGATTAAATGGGGTGAAGATGATGTATTATAAAACTGTTCAACTACCTTTCCAAAGTTGTACTTCTTCTTTTGAAGATTCTAAAGTAGTTGTTTTCTCATCTCCAATGGATTCTACAACTTCTTTTAGACCGGGAACAAGATTCGCCGGAAATGCAATTAGAGTTGATTCATTTGGAGTAGAATGGTATAGTCCTTATTGGGACATGGATTTAAAAGAACATAATACTTGTGATATAGGAGACTTAGACTTACCAATTGGCGATGTCAACAAATCACTAGATATTATTCAAAAAACAACCCAAGATATCATCGATTCAAATAAAAAGGTAATGATGGTAGGTGGAGAACACTTAGTTACACTTGGGGTAGTAAGAGCTTTAGTAAATAAATACTCAGATTTACATATTATCCATTTAGATGCTCACACTGATTTACGTGATGAATTTTTCGGAATGAAACTTTCACATGCAACAGTATTAAGACGTTGTTATGATATGTTAGGTGATGACAAAATTTTCCAATTCGGCATCAGAAGTGGTGATAAACACGAGTTTGAGTGGAGTAAAGGGAAAACTCACTTAAGAAAATTTGATTTAGTTGGCTTGAAGGAAACAATTGAAAAATTAAAAGACAAACAAGTATATATAACTATCGATTTAGACGTTTTAGATCCTTCAGTTTTTCCAGGAACAGGCACCCCTGAACCAGGTGGAATTACCTACAAAGAGCTTCTAGATGCTATTTTAAGCTTTGGTAATCTTAATAATATAGTAGGTGCTGATATAGTAGAATTATCACCACATTATGATCATAGTGGTGCCTCTACTGCAGTAGCTGCAAAAACATTAAGAGAAATGATATTATTATTACACAGATAACAAAAAGCCATCAACTAGATGGCTTTTTTAAGGAATAATTCCAAGAATCATTCTGATTATATAAACAATCAACACAATAGATAAACTTCCATACAACAATATATTGTACAGTATATTATTCATTTTTTTTAGAATGTTTTTACGATGTAATGCTAAAAACAAGGCTAAAACAATTAATAATGATGCTGGGTGATAATACCAATATGACTTGAAGTCCAATCTTGTTAATGCTAATAGACTTCTTGTAGCTCCACATGTTGGACAATGAATTCCAAACACCTTTTTTATTAAGCATGTGGTATCTAGAATATATAATAATACATAGTATAGTATAAAAACACTTAAAAAAATTAAGTGTTTTTTTATTGTTTTAAACATGGATTATAGAATAGCCATAAAACGATCGTAATTAAACTTTTTAGTTTTCCCAACACATGTAAACCAGTCATAAATAGTTAAAACTCCACAAAGCCCACCTGTCAGTAATTTTAATACTCCCATTCCAGTATCACCTAACATGAATCTGTCAACACCCCATGATCCTAAAAACAAAGATAATAAAAGTATTGTTGTTGGATCCTTTAATTCTACAGACATCAATAAACTTAATTTATGATCTTCTGAATTAAGCAGTCTTTCTCTTAAAAATCCAATTGTTTCTGCTGGAAAGTATTTCTGATTTGCCATCAGATACATATCCACTTTTTCTCTATCCATAATTCCTCCTCATAACAACTATTTTATTATGTTGCCAGAATCATTATAACATTATAGGAAAGTTTTTGCAAATACTTTCTAGAATAAAGTTTTAAAATAATATTAGAACAATAAAAATGAAGGTCATATGGAAAATCATAATTATTTTTTTATCAATATAAGTTTCAATTATCAATAATTATTTTATATTTTTGCTGTTTATCAGTTCAATTTTTTTCTTAGGAGTCATTTGTTTAATATAGTACTCTCTTTTCCTTGCTTCTGTTTTATCATCATATGTTTCATAATAGACTAATGTTACTGGAACTCTTCCTTTAGTATACTTAGCTCCTACTTTATCATTGTGAGCTTTGATGCGTTTTTCTAGATTATTTGTCCACCCAGTATAGTAAGTTCCATCAGCACATTTTAATATGTAAACATAATTAATATCACACATTTATTCAATCTCCTCCTTAATAATAGCCGAGTTAATTGTTTTTCCAAAAACATAATATCTATCATATAAAAACTCTGTAGTAAAATTAATCAGCATTGTTCCTGCTAAAACTAAATATTCATCCCATCCGATTTTTGTTAATTCATGGCCCCACCAAGTTGATAATGGTGTAAATACTAAATAAAATGCAAAAACTTGAATCATTGCAATCGTAACATTATTAGCCGATTTAAATGTAAATTTTCTATTTATAGTGAAATTCCATAAAATTGATAACGTGAGCGAAATTAAATAGGCAGGCCAATAGACCATCTTAAAAACTTCATTTAATAATGTAAATGATGCAATTTGAACTATTCCCGCTGAAATAGAAAATAACGTAAACTTTATCATCATTATAACTTCTTTATTTTTAGCTTTCATATATATATTAGATTTATAATCTACTCCTTATATCCATATAGTATATTATATAACAATTTCTAAAAAAAGACTATCTTTTTTAAAACAAAAAGTCTCAAATCATTTACAATTAAACACTTTTTCTAAACAATTAAAATTATACCTAAAGATATTACGATAAATACTAATAATAAATAGATAACCATAGGAATAAAGTTCTTTTTAATAAGCGTCCCTTCACTTCCCATTATTCCAAGTGTTGCACAAACAGCTACTGCATTATTTATACATATCATATTCCCAACGCTCGATCCTAAAATTTGTGATGCAATTATTGCTTCTGGATAAATGCCTAAACTCGATGCAACCTCAAATTGTAACGAAGTAAACAACACATTAGAAACTGTTGCTGAGCCAGAAATAAATGAACCTAATGAACCTATAAACGGTGAAATAAAGATAAACAAGTGTTTCCCTACTTTGGATAATGCTTCTGCCATTGTCATTAGCATACTTGGTAATCCTGAATGATTAATATTTGAATACCTTAGTATTTGAACTAGAGCAACACCAAATATTAAGGCAATTGTTGCCCCAGATATTTGTTTGAAAGTTAGCCCCCAAGATTCCTTAATACTATCCTTATCCATTTTATGAATAATGTTAGTTATAACTGAAACTATAATGAAAATAGTACCCGGTAAATAAGCCCATTTAAACACATAGTTAAGTTCTTCAACACCGAGTATACTGTTGAAATTGATTACAAACATCCCTTTTTGTAGTATGTCTTTTAATCCAATTATATCTATTCGAGTTAAAATCAATAACAATGAAATTATAATGTATGGTAGCCAAGATTTGATTGTTGAAATGTTTTTATTAACTAAATCATCAGCCAATTTAACTTCGTTTTTATCTTCACTTATCTTCCAAATGTGTTTAGGAGTCAAAAAGTTTTTCTTCGCTGCAAAGACAACAATCAACAAACTAATTAGAGAACCTAAAAGCGATGAAAATTCAAAACTAAATAATAAATAAACTAGTATGTAATTAATTGAAAATACAAGTCCAGTAAATAATGCAAATGGTAATATTTCTAAAGCCGGTTTAAATGATTTTTCTTTAGAAAATACCTTTGTTAAAAAAGCCACTCCGATAAATGGAATGAATATTCCAATAATTGCATTAGAATAAATTGTCCAGTCGATTAATGTAGTTGAATCAACTAGTCCATTTAATAATGATAAAGACATAATAACAGGTGTTCCAACTGCTCCAGTTACAACAGCAAGAGAATCATAAAACAATGTAATCGCTGCAGCCGCAATTGGTGGAAAACCTAAACTAACTAATAATGGAGCTGCTAAGGCTGCAGGTGTACCAAAACCAGCAGCTCCTTCTAAAAATGAAACAAACAAAAAACCAATAACAATAGTTTGAACACGACTGTCTTCACTAATAGAAATAAAGGCTTTGTTTATAGTAAACATACCTCCAGATTTCTTTAAAGTATTCATAATTATGATTGCACCAAATACAATAAATAACACATCTAAAGAATTTAAAAAACCATATAGAGTTGTAGCTAAAACTGTAATAATTGATGATTTCCAAAACAGTAAAGCCGTTATCGAACCAACAAGCCAAGCTATAGGTAGAGCTTTTTTTGCTGGAACATTAAAACCCGTCATTAATACAATAGTGATTAAAATTGGTAAAAATGCTAGTAATGCATACATATAATTTCTCCTTTAATATTTCACAATAAAACTAGTATAGTCTATAAAATGAAAATTTTCAATTATTTTCACTCGAATTTCATGATAAAACGTTTTACAAAAAACACAACCAAATTTTGGTTGTGTTTCTACTTTAAATTTTGTTATCTTTAATCCTAGTTAGCAAGTCTTTAACTTTTTCTATTATTATATCTCTAGTTTTTCTAAATTCTGAAATATCCTTTCCGGAAGGATCATCTAAACCCCAATCCTCACGATGTGTACACGGAACATATGGACACTCAACACCACATCCCATTGTTATAAGAATATCGATATCATTTGGAATATCCTTAATTAATTTAGGCATTTGATTTTTCATATCTATATTTAACTCTTCAATTACTTTGATTGCTAAGTGTTTTACCTCTGGATACTCTTCTACGCCTGCTGAATATACGTCTATTAGATTTTTTCCCAATTCTTTTGCAATAGCCTCAGCCATCTGCGATCTACAAGAATTATGGATGCATACAAATACTACTTTTTTCATTTTTATTCCTCCAACTGTACTATACCAAATTTATATTTGGTTTTGTTTGCAATTTTCACTAACATCAACATGATTGGAACTTCAACTAACACTCCTACTATTGTAACTAGGACAGCAGGTGAGTTCATGCCAAATAGAGCAATTGCCATTGCGACTGCAAGTTCAAA
>JBAYTC010000004.1:0-40491 GCA_041675825.1 Bacilli bacterium
ACCAGCTTCAGTTAACAAATGTCCCCATCCACCAATTAGCCTAGTTTCAAGATTTTTTATACCTAAAACGGCACTTCCAGTACCTGATAAAACTAAAATCCCTTCATCATATGTGTCAGTAACGATAGAATGTAACGCTAAAACAGCATCATTTTCCATGATAACAGGAACATTAAACTCTTTTTCAAATTTGCTTATATGTTCTGTTTTATCTTTAATTACACCAAGACCAGATATTCCCATTGATATTGCTACAACTTTATATTTATTATTAATAAACTTCATTGAAGCTAATAATCCTCGATGAATATTATTGATAGCATCAACGCCTAATACTGCAGGACTACCACATCCCTCTAAATGGGTATGAATTATTTCTAGTTTATGATTCATAACACAAAACTTAGTTTTGGTCCCACCGGCATCAACAGCAATAATTACTTCTTCCACTCGATTTCACCTCTGATCTCAAATTTAAATTTTTGGTTAGGTTTAATTGAATTTAACAAATAATCACTAATCAATGCAACACCAACAACATTGACACGCTCATCCATTTCTACATCTTTTTTCATGATACTTACTTCTCCTTGATAACGCTTGAAACCCTTATTATCAATGGTGATGTATTTCTTATTACGAGATATAGTATTATATGGCTTAATTTCATCAGTAACACGAATTGATGATCTAATGAAATTTTCATTTATATCAATTCTATTTGTATGATTTTTTTGAATAATTTCTCTTTCGATATCCGATATACCTTTAAAAACATTTATCGGTATTATTAATTGATTTCTATTGAAACTTTTTGCCGTTCTTAATTCTTCAAGCGAAGCATAAGCGTCTCCAAAACAAACCTCATCAACACCTAATATGTTTAAATCAGACAAACTTGAAACCAAATCATTATTTCTATGGATTTCACAAGTTGGTAACCCCTCTTTCAATGGTGGTCTTTTTCCATTTGAAGAAGGAATATATGCCATTATTCTAAAACCCAAATCTTTATAGAAATCATTCTTTTCTTTGAGCGTTTCTAATGTTAGCCCTGTATATGGTTTAGGATAGAAATTATGACTTATTCTTAATTTGTTTCTTGGGAACCCTTTGTCAATAAGATATAACAATTCGCTTTTTTTAATGACAGATGCATTTAATTCTATTAAATATTCTTCGTTTGCCATTTTTAATATATCATCAACATTAAAACCGTAATCTAAACGAAGTGAACAAATACCCTTAGGTACACCATACTCTAATACAGATCGCTTAGAAACATCAAGAATTATTTTAATGTGTAATTCATTAGCGATTTTAATAATTTCATTTAATTCACTAGTAGCTTCTTCATTTGCCTCAGGCATATGTGAAGAAATAAAAACATAATCAATCTTTGCCTCTTTTAAAGTATATAAATATCTAATGTTTTCATCTAAAGGATATTCATCAAGGCCAACATATAATGAGGCCATAACATCAAACTTTTTTTCTAGTTTTATCGGCAATTTACCCTTGGGAATGATTTCCCCTTTTAGGTACTTAACTATGGTACGTACTGAATTTGGTGTATACTCATATACTAAAGCATAATTATCAACATTATCAACAGCAAGAAAATCATATGGATTTCTTGTTGAAATAAGGAACATTTTCTTTGCTCTTTGATTGATAAGATTAATCATAGTTGCTTGATTTTTATTAGAATTTGCATTGTAACTACATACAACAACATTATCATAGTCATTAACTATTTTTAATAATTCTTCATCAACCTTGTTGAACTCTAGTTTATATGTATCAAATTCAGGAATTTCTTTTTTTACTGCATCTATTATATTTCGTTTGCTCAATTCATCTTCAGCAATAGTAGTTGCAAATGGACTTGTTGCAACAACAAGTGTTTTACCATATGGTAAGAATCTCTCACCTCTAAAAATAGTAAACGAATCATCAACAATACTGCTTGCTAATAAGCGATTGACATCATTATTAAAATACTCTAGATTATTATCATTATCAATAAAATTTGTCTTAGTAGTCATGAAGACTTTTTCTTTATATTTTAGTATTCTTTCTACTTTTTCATCTAATTCTTTAATACTTAGTTTGCCATTGATTACTGCTTCTTCTAAAAGTTCTAGTGCTTTGATTTGTTTATCTAAGCTATGTGATATAAATGCCATGTCTAGTCCAGCAATAATACCCATTTGAACACCAACAGCAGTTGTATAGATATCATCAATTGCCTTCATTTCCATACAGTCAGAAACTATTAATCCATTAAAACCTAATTTATTTCTTAATAGATCTGTTAATACTTTTCTAGAAAGAGTAGCTGGTAAGCTTTCTTTTTCATAAGCCTTAAAAAATATATGGGCACTCATTATAGCATCAACTTCATTAATTACTTTTTTAAAAGGATATAACTCCACTTGATCTAATCTTTCTTTATCGTGATCAACAACAGGAAGACCCAAATGGCTGTCAACCTCAACATCACCATGTCCAGGAAAATGCTTTGCTGTTGCAATTACACCTTTAGATTGAATTCCTTTAATAATGTTTAATCCAAATTCACTAACCCTTTTTGGATCATCCCCAAAACTTCTAACTCCAATTACTGGATTGTTAGGATTATTATTAACATCTAAAGTTGGAGCCAAGTTCATGTTTATTCCTAAATAACTTAATTCTTCACCAAGAACTTGCCCAACCTTATAGGCATTATCAGAATTGGTAGCAGAAATTGTCATTGCTCCAGGTGCAAATGTAGCTGTGTTTTGGATTCTAGTAACAATCCCACCTTCTTGATCAATTGATATTAGTGGCATTACACCAGTTGATTGATATATTTTTTCATGTAAACTGCGATTCAACTTGGATAATTGATCTAAATTATCAATGTTTCTAGTGAATAAAATAATATTACCAACTTTATATTCCTCGATTATTTTACGCAAATGATCATTATACTCATGTCCCGCAAATCCGATAAATAATAGTTGACCAAGTTTTTCTTTTAATGTCATTTCATTTAATTTTCTCATTGGTACATCCTTAATATAATAAATATTTACTTCTAGTTAATTCAAATTTCTTAGTGTCTTGTTCTAGTATTTTAAACTGTTCTTCTAAAGTATATAAATCTTCTATAATGTAATTACATCCAGTATTAAACTCTAACATACATTTTCCACCTTCTTTATAAGGCTTTAATGTTTGATAATCATTTGGATACATTTTACGTATTACATCCAACATTGCCCAGCCAGTATGAACCGGTTTAAATTCTTTTCTATTTAAAATATGAAGTTGTACTCCTCCACACATAACCCCTGCATGTTTTGAGAAAGTAGGATTGAAGAACATTCCTCTAAAATAAACTCCCGGCAAGTCTAATGAATTCAACTTGCTTGCTAGTTTAGTTGGATTGATATATGGAGCACCAACAACCTCAAATGGTATTGTTGTTCCACGACCTTCAGAAAGGTTAGTCCCTTCAAAAATACAAGTACAATTATAAACAATACCTGTATTAATAGTTGGATAATTAGGTGAAGGTAAAACCCACGGTAATTCTAGTTCGTCATAGAATTTGGTTCTGTCATAATCAACCATTTTTATAATATTTAAATTACAACCAATTCCAAATTCTTCGTTAAACATTTTAGCCAATTCACCTATTGTCATACCATGTCTTTGAAGGATAGAATAATATCCAACAAATGAACGGTACTCTAAATCTAAGATATTGCCTTCAAAATCAACTGCATTAATTGGATTAGGACGATCAAATACAACAAATTCTTTATCGTGTTCAGCACATGCCATCATCGAATATGCCATTGTATAAATGTAAGTATAGAATCTAGATCCACCATCTTGAATATCAATACATAATACATCAATACTATCCAGCATTTCTTTTGTCGGTCTTTTATCTTTTGTGTATAAGCTATGAACTAGAATACCACTTTCTTCATCTACATATGCTTCAAATCTAACTCCTGCTTGATAATTACCTCTTACACCATGTTCTGGTGAAAATAAACAAACCAAATCACAGTTTTCTTTTAAAACATCGATTGTTGAAGTGAAATTACGATCAATTCCTGTGGGGTTGGTAATTAATCCAACTCTCTTTCCTTTAAGTAAATGTAAATTCTCTTTGATATTCTCAATTCCTAATTTCATATTATTCTCCTTTTTCTATTTTTACTTCTTCTTTATTATTGACTATATAATCATACAATGGCTTAAACAATTTGTATAATGCAAATAATGGTATTCCTAAGCCAAAGAAAAACCATACACCTGTAAGATACACAAGTAGTAAATAACTTGCAATCCATACCATAGATATTAACAATGTTTTAGATAGGGTCCTAAATGACATAAAAAATGCAAATTTAAAGTTATCAAGAAAACGAAGATTGAAATATACGATTGTCATTGCTAATTGATTTAAAACTATCGATAAAACAATTAAAATAAAAACCGAGAAATATAATCCAATATAAGATACCAGTTCCCAATTAGTTTCAGAGACGTCTTCTGCCCCTAGTATGACACTGTAATAAATCACAGCGTATATAAATGCCGCAATAGCAAATGTCATGACAAGGCCAACAAAAAAACTTCTTTTGAAATTATGTTTGAAATTTATAAAATATCTCTTATATAAATTACTCCCATCATTACCATCATCCATGTCTTTCATGGTATTAATTGCTGCAGTTAAGCTTGGCAAGAGAGTCACAACTCCTAAAGAAGTTATTAAAGTTAAGACATTGATAATGGCTAACCTAGTTAAAGTATCAAAAAAAATATATAATTTGCTGTCTTTTTTCTTGTCCATTTTAAACTCCTATTATATGTATATTATAACACGAAAGACCCCAAATAACAAGCAAAAAAAAGACCGACATAAAGTCGATCTTAAGTTTTTATTATGTAAATGCTTTTTCTAATGCTTCTTTTAAAATTCCAATGAATGGATCAACAGCATCTGCGAATGATTCTGATTGTCCCATTACAAATGAGTTTACAGCAGTAGAGAAATCACTATAACCAGTGTTAACTACAGGGTTATCTGGAGTTGACATTGGATCATAGAATCCATTTGTTTTAATGTTTTCATTCATCCAAATGAAAGCTTCAATACTATCTTCACTATCTGCATATCTTTCAGCAAAAGTTCTAGCAAGTTGCTCTTCATTGTATAGTGGATCATTTAATAAGAATTCTTCAGTTTTAAGGAATACAGTTGCAATTGCGCGATAAATATTTTCAGCAGTAGCTTCTGCTCCATAACCTGTATAATCTCTACCAATTGGCATTACCCATGTAGCTGTTCCACCTAAACCAATCTTTTGATCAGCTTTCTCAGTTCCATCAGGTCTTGGGAATGGTACATAACCATATAGAGTTGTTCCTTCACCCCAAAGAGATCTTGGCCATCTATTAGCAGTTCTAACGAACCATAAGTCACCACTTGAGAATAGAGCGCGTCCATCCATCCAAGAAGTAACACCTTGGTCAACTTGTTTCAAAGGATCCATTGCATTTTCTTCTTTAATTTCTTTTAAAATTGTAGCTGCTTGCATAGCAACAGGATTCTTAACATTGATGTTTTTAGTAGATACATCAGCTAATTTAACTCCACCAGCATTACTCATACCAACCCAGTAGTAAACTGAGTTACCAGCAACTGCATAATATGCTGAAGTTTCTGTTGATAATTCATCTAATTTAGCTTGAGCATCAAGTGCATATTGTTTGAATCCAGAATATGTCCATTCTCCATCTAAGAACATTTGAGCTGGAGATTTTTCCATATTTAATTGTTCTAATAAACCAATGTTATAATACATAACATTATAAATACCAGAAGTACCTGAAGTTATAGAATACAATGACTCTTTATAAGAACCTGATTGTTTATAAACTTCATCCATGTATCCATTTCCGTATGATGCATACCAATCAGTAACATCTATTAAAGCTTTAGACTCTACAAAACGGCCGATTTGAGAATCAGGCACAGTAAGGAAGTCATAATCAGACTTGTTTGCTTGTGCTTGGTTTTCAATGTATGTCCAACGAGGTAAACCCCATTCAGCATCATCTGGATAAGGAACAATGCTTATAGTTACATTGAAATTATCTTCAACGAATTTCCAAGCTTGTTGTTTTGCTTCTTTATCACTTGCTGAATAATCAGGATGGAATGGATCTTGTTCATAAAGAGCATGTCCAGCTTGAGCAATTTTAATCTCATAGTTATTTAAATTAGGGTATGAAACAGCACCTGAGCCTGTAACTCTAATACCTAATTGTTTAGTTAATGTTGTATCAGCAACAGATGTTACTTTTATTACTGTAGCTCCAGCACTTACGCCAGTTACTTTTCCGGTTTGATCAACTGTAGCAATAGATTCTCTAAGAGATTCCCAAGTTACCGCTTGATCAGATGAATCTGGAAGCACCTTAGCAGTCAATTGTATAGTTTCTCCCACTTTAACTTCTACTGCACCAGTCAATTCAATGTCTGGTTTTACTTCAGTTTTAGTACAACCAACTAGACCTATTACGAAAGCCAACATTAGCACTAATGCTAATAATCTTTTCATTTTTTCTTTCCTCCTCGAAAAATTTTGTTAGTTTGTCACTATTAGGTGAGCTAATAGTCATTTTCTAAACATTTGAAAATGTTTACACTAATATTATACACCAACACAAAACCTTTTGCAAGGGTTTTTTACCCCTTTTTTGAGATATATTTAAAACTTTTCCAAACCTCAAATCCAAACTGTTGATAAAACTCAAGCAAGCCGGTCCAATCAATCATAATTTCTTTGATTCCAGAATTCACTAATCTATTGATAGCAAAAGCTACTATATTATATCCCAAATTCTTCCCGCGATATAGCTTATCAACCCCTAAAGGTCCTACTCCTCCAAGATTAGTAAAACGTTCATACCAAATTGTATTATAATGTACTTCCTTAAAAGTTCGGTCATTTGTTCTTGCGAAAGCGATAACTTTATCATTATCTAAACATATAGAATACTCATTACCATTGCCACCATTATTAAAATAACTTAAAGCTTCAAAATACCATCTACCTTGGAAATTATTCTTCATAAATATAAGTAAAGCTTCTTTTTCTTTAAAAGTGCAGACTTTATAATTATATTCATCTTTTTTTAGTTCCATAATATGCGGATGTAAATTAATTAAATCATGAGTATACCTTTCAGAAACATAGCCTCTTTTTTCAAACCATATATCTGTTAAATTATCAAAATCACATGGAATACCTGGGAAAAAATTATTAATATCTTTACCAACATTAATAGTTTTTTTATCTTTTAGATACTCGTGAGCCTCTTGTAGTAATCTTGTTCCTATTCCTTGTTTTCTTTGTTTTTTTGAAACATAAATTAAAGATATAAATCCAAGATTATTATAACTATCCAAATCATCTTTTTCATACTTTTTTGCAATTATGAAACCTAAAAGATTATTATCTAAATAAGCACCATAAACAAACTTTTCTTGATAATTTATAACATTTTGATTGTAAACCAAAGAAGTAATCGGGTATATATTGCCCATTTCTTTGTTCCATAACAATCTTGCTTCTTCTAAATTTACAATGTTTCTATAAGCAATCATAGTAATGATGCAGCATCTGAATCTACAATCACTGTTACATTTTTGTGATTTTTAAGAGCTGATGCTGGAAAATCTTCTGTTACACCTTCATTTACTAATTTATAAATTGCTTCAGCTTTGTTTTTTCCACTAGCAACTAAAAGTATTGATTTAGCATTTAAAATATTTTTAATACCCATAGTAATCGCATGAGTTGGTACTTCATCTATCGAGTTAAAAAATCTTTTATTATCTTCTCTTGTTTTATCTGCAAGTTTGATAATTTGTGTTTCGCTTTCAAAAGATGTACCCGGTTCATTAAATCCAATATGTCCATTACCACCAATTCCTAATAATTGAACATCAACTGTAGCACTATTAAGTAAATTATTGTAATCATCACAATTTTTCTGTAAATCACTTCCAACTGAAGAAGGAATATGAATATTTTCTTCTTTAATGTTTACATGATCAAATAAATTCTTATGCATAAATGTATAATAGCTTTCAGCATGTTCTCTTGGTAATTCACAGTATTCATCTAAATTATATGTTTTTACATCTTCAAATGAAATTTCTTTATTGTTGTAAGCTTTTATTAAGTTCTTGTATAGACCAATTGGACTTGAACCTGTAGCCAGTCCCAAAGTTGCATCGGGCTTAGCTTTTAATAATTCAACCATAATCTCACTTGCTTTTAAGCTTAATTCTTCATAATTTTTAACTTTAATAATTTTCATTTTCTTTCCTCCCTAGGGTAATCGGCAACTTACCACTGAATAAATTGTCTTTAAGTCTTATGCTTAATGCTTTTAGACTTTCTTTAGTAACATCATAAGTACATATATATGTTTTAACACCCTCTAACAACATTATATCATAAGGGCTTCTTAATGCAACCACTATTGTCTTGTTCTTATCAATTTGATTAAATAGTCTAACAGCTAAATCATCTTGTTTTAAGTTGTAAGTTGCCAAGATAATTTTGTCATAAAGCTTAGCAACATTTCTAATATAATCCAAATTTTCTGAATTATTATCAATGATTATTTCCTTACATTTTAGATACTTACCTAAGGTTTCATAGCTACTATTTTCATTATCAACTAAACTTGCTAGACTTATTTGCGGTGATAACACTAAGATATTATCGCTATCTTTTAATGGTAAAATATTATTATCATAAACTTTTGTAATACTCTTTTTTACAACCTCAAATGATAATTGGTTATCATATAAATCATAATCTGAAAATTCTACACAGTATTTGTTTTTTAATCTTATGATTTTCTCAATAGATTTATTAATTCTTTCCTCAGTAATTTTTCCATCATTAACCAGTTTTTTAAACGCTTCTATAACTTTTGATTGATCAACAGTTTCTGCTCCACCACAAAAAACAATAACATCATTACCAGCATTAATACTGTTTAATACTATCTCCTCAACCTCATATTTGCCCCAGATTGCTTTCATAGTAAGCGAGTCTGTAGTTACTAACCCACTAAAACCTAATTCATCTAAAAGCAAATCATGGATAACTTTTTTAGATAATGAGGAAGGATACTTTTCATCAATTTTATCATAAAGAATATGGGATACCATAATTCCATCTAATCCACTATTAATGGCATCAATAAAAGGAATAAGTTCTAGATTTTTCATTTCTTCAATCGTTTTTGAAACAACTGGTAATCCCAAATGGCTATCAACATTTGTATCCCCATGTCCAGGAAAATGTTTTACTGTTGGTAATACAAATGCATCCTGAAATCCCTTTGCCGCCAAAACAACAGCTTTACTAACCACATCAGGATTATCACTGTAACTTCGCGAATTAATTACCGGATTTAAAGGATTATTGTTGATATCTCCAACTGGAGCATAGTTAACATTAAAGCCCATAGACTTTAAATCTAAGCCAGCTTTATAATTTATTTCATATATGTTTGAAAGATCACAAGCAGAAAAAGCCATAGCTCCCGGGATATAAGTCATCTCATCAACAACTCTTCTAACCATCCCGCCTTCTTGATCGATACTAATAAACATCGGATATTTAGCATGTTTTTTTATTTCATGATTTAACTTTGTAACTTGTAACCTATCAGTAATATTTCGCGCAAAATGAATAATATTTCCAATATGATTATCTTCAACTAAAAACTTTAATTGTTCATTATAAGTTGTGCCATGAAATGAAAAACACAACATTTGTCCGATTTTTTCTTCAATAGTCATTTTATTTATATCCATAGTCTTCTCCTAAAAGAAAGATGTCACAAAAAATGTGACATCTTAATATTTCTACATACCTGTTAGTCCAGTTCTTTCAATACTTTCTACAAACATTTTTTGTACAAAGAAGTATGAAATTAACAATGGTAACATCATTAATAATGCCGCTGTGTTTGTTATTAAACCAAAGAACAATGGGTCATCTTTAATTTCATCACCCAAATTTCTTAATAAATCACCAAACGAAGTAACCATAACCGCTGATAAGTTTCCAGTACCAGAAGCAAGTTTTGTCGTTAGTAAAGGCAACGTTCTTTCATATCTAAACAAATGCGCAAAATAATAATCATTATATTGCCATACAAAGGCGAATAAACTAACTGTTACAATTGCTCCTCTTGCATTAGGAAGCATAACGCTCCAGAATGTGCGAATAACGCCTGCACCATCAATTTCTGCTGATTCTTCTAGTTCGATTGGAACATTCCTAAAGAACTGCCTGAATAAGAATATAAAGATAGCCGACCTTAATCCCATACCAAAGGCTGACATTATATAAATAGAAAATGTATTAAGTATTAATTCAATACCAAAGAATGGATTGTTCAAGAAGAACAAATACCTCGATAAATCCAGAGTTTCATTCGGAACAACCATTGTGAAAATGATAATATAGAATAGTATTTCACTACCTGGAAATTTAAGTTTAGCAAATGAATAACCTGCTAAGGCTGTTGCCATTACTTGAATAACTGTAGTGACTGCAGCAAGTATTATTGAATTCTTAAGTGATTCAGTATAACTTAAATAACCTAAAGCTATTCTTATCGTTTCAACACTGAATGTCCCAGGAATCCAAACAACTTGTGGATCTGTTATATCATTAGGATGACGGAATGCGTAAGAGAATTTTTGTAGTAAAGGTAGTAATATAATGAAACATAATCCTATAAGGATGAATGCTCTTAAAAATTTACCCCCACCTTCTCCAATTCTTCTATTTCTTACTCGTCTATTAGTTGGATCATTCCAACTCATTTGAAAATCTTTAACCCTTGTCTTAACTTGTTCTTTAAAAGGGACTTTGTTCTTTTTGTCTTTATTCGTCATAATAGAACACCGCCTTTGAAAGAGTAATTAAAACAATACCAATTATAAATACACTTACTAAAGCAAATATCCAACTCATAGCCGCATTAATACCGTAGTTAGACAATTGTCCAGCTATACCAAGATCACCTGATGATGATTTATTCGGTGTAAAGTAAGCATTAATAACAGTTACAAGTGGAGAAGTAAGGAAGGAATCCACAATCGTATAAACCGCTGCTGTTAACATCATTGGTGAAACCATTGGGAAAGTAATTTTCCAGAACATCTCGTATTGCGTAGCACCTTCCATCTTCGCAGCTTCATATAAATGTTTAGGCACTGATTGGATTGCTGATAAGAAGATCAAGATTTGTACTCCTGAATATGATACAACATCATAAATTCTACTTACAGCACTTCCCAAGAAGCCTACTGCCCCAACTGGAATGTTAGCATTTAATAAATAATCTTGAAAACTAAACATATTACTGAATATATCAGTTGTTACACTTTCAGCAAATTGTGTTAAAGCTGTAGCTGATGTCATCGCTAAATCAATAGCTTGTGAGTTAAATATAACCGGCATGAAGAATACTGCTCTAACGAATGCTCGACCTTTAAACTTTGAGTTTAAAACAACAGCAACAATTAAACTGAATATTAATATAATTGGAATATTTGTTATAATTTGAATTACTGCAGAAACAAGTATTTCTGCAAATGTACCATTTACAGTTGATGCTTGAGTAAAAATATAGACATAATTATCAAACCCAACAAATGTTGCTCTTATTCCTTCACCCGCTACATTTTCAACAAAAGAGAAACTATATCTAATTGATGTAATAAATGGAATGAGGAAGAAATAAATGAACCCAATGATTAGTGGTAATACAAATACAAAACCCCAAATCAGTTTACGACGACGGTAAGGAATTCTTGCAGCTAACCATTCTGGAACTATAGCAAGATAAGACCTTACTTTAACCATAAACTTTGAATCATATATTTTTCTGAAGAAGCGGCGAATAGATGTAGCAACTTTTCCAAATGATTCTTTTATTTTTTGAAATATTTTCTTCACTTTGCCGCCTCCTATAATACTTTATATCCATATGAAGGAATATCTACGCCCTCATAATTATATGGTAAACTACTTACATTAACAACAATTGTTAAACCATGACTATAAGTAACTTTAGATACATCTTTTGAAATAATTTCATGATTAATTAATCTTCCACCATGGATGTTAGCTTCATTAATATTATTATTCATGTTGATAATAGTATCTTTCCAGTTATCATAGAATGATTTATAATACATTGTATAATCTGTATCTAATAAAACTTCAGGATCAGTATATGAAACTAAGAATTGTAAATTAGAACCAGTTTCTAAGGCCTTAGCGAAATACCAATCAGTATTTTTATCACTAGTACCATTTACAGTTTGCGTTGTATAGTCAAACAATCCACTTGCTACTAAATGATAGAATGGAATTGATGCATCAAATATACCATAAGTACTTGCAACTAATGGAATATCAACTGCTGTTTGAACATATGGGAATGCATAATCAAATGGAGCAGATAATTTTAAATTGCTATATTCACTTTGAATATAATCCATTACTGCTATTTGATACAATTCTCCATGTGAGGCATAAACTTCATTATTTCTATTATACGAACCTAAGCGGAACCTTCCTAAATCTTTTAAGTATGCACCATTAACACCAAATCTTGAATATGAATCAAACAGTCTCTCAGCAATTGGTTGATAGAATGAAGGATTCAAATAATAAGTTGGTTGTAGTGATTTATCTATGGCAAGTGTCGCTAAGTTATAAGGATATTGCTCAGCATAGAAATTACCTACGCTTTTTGCTGTATATTTCATATTACCAAATGAATAATCGTATCCTTTTGAACTTGTAACATACATTTCCGGATAAAAGTTAATACCATTAGATTCTAAATAGGTATTTAAATCCATAAAACCTTTAGTACCACCTAATACTTTAGATACTTTAAGTTTCGAAGTAGTTTCATATTCAAATTCTTTATTAGTCCAAGATTCATAACCAACATTTAGATTATTAACATTATTTCCTTTCAATTCTTCAATAATTTCTATTGCTTGAGTAAAAGTAGTTAATGTATCATCTTTCATGTACTTAACACCTAAAAATAATGCATATCTTTCAAAAGCACCTAGGAAGTTAAGGTCTACTAAATTTGTAGTTGTATTATCTTTTTCTTCTAAATTGTATTTATTTATTAAATAATCACGATACTTATTAGCAAGTGATACATAATTTAGTTCTGATTCCTCTAAGAATACATAACGATACTCTACATCCATTGGACTAAGATTAGTCGCCCACTTCATGAAAGCAGATGAATTCCAACCCGTACCTGCTATAACAGACTCATTTTGTCTAATGTTAGCTGCATAATAAATATAGTTTGCATTACTTGAACCACGTGGTGTGTCAGCAAATAATGTGGATTGAGCAGCTCCTTTTTCAGCAACTGTCATCAAACCTCTTTTGTTAGTTATATCTAGGAACCCATACATTCCAAACATTAGTGTTTGTGTTTGTTCAGGTCGCCTATCTCTAGTAAATCCATAATCTAAACCATAAACATTAGATGAATATGGAGAATAATTTTGAATTGCTTTATTATTATTAAAATTAATAATTGCTCCACTTCCATCAGGAATAATCATCATGCCTTCTGCTGTTTTATCACGTAGAGTAGTTAACTCTGGTAACATATCAATTGTTCTCATAATATAATCATGATTGTATTGAGAATCTAAGTCTTTATGATCAGAATCCCTTAGACTATCTGCCATTACTGAAGCCAAAATTCCATCATCAGTTAATTTTACTTGTAGACCAACTTGGAATCTAGCTAACGATGTTGCTGTTTCAACACCAAAATGAGCATTTATTTCAGCAACTCTATCCAAGCTAAATAATTCTTGAATTGGGTTACCTTCCTCATCATATAAATAATTACCTTCTTCATCTCTTGCATGATATCCTCCAACTGTAATTGGATTCATTTCCTCATCATATATCGGATATCTTACTTGATTAGAAACATATGTATCTTCAACAGAAGTATATAAATATCTATATAAATTACTTAAAACTACTTGGTTGCTAGGTGGTAATTTATAAACTGGACGTGCATCATCTTCAGTAACAACCTCAGCACCTGATTTGTAAGGTATTGTGGCATTACCATAATATTGTTTAAGTGAAACATAAGTAAGATTCGGCATGAATGGATTCATTGTAATTGGAGATTCAGGAGTATTAATATGTACACCATAACTATCATATAGTTCTGGGCTTATCTGTGAAAAATCCCAATAATCTGAACCCTCAGTCACAACTGCTAAATTATTTTCTTCAAGATAATCAGCAACTGCTTTACTATATGTTCTACCATTACCAGTATATGATCTTACACGATATTGACTACCATCAGCATATTCTGTTTTATCTGCTGTAGTAATAATTGTGTTTCCACCAAATAGATACTCCAATGAGTATTGGTTATTTAATAGCGCTTTACTATCCTCGGTATCATAAGTCATCGACTCTAAATAACTAGGGAAATAATCCTCATTAGCACTAAATCGCCCTACTGTATATAATATTTGAACACCATCAAAGTTTCCTTGACTATCTTCCAAATATTTAATTTTATAATGTTTTTCTAATTGACCTGTTAATTTGTTTTCAAATGCTACACTGTATTGATAAGTATCCAAACCAGTATCCATAAGTTTACCATTTGACTTTTGGGCATACTTAACAATTAAATTTGATGCTGTAGCATCATTATTTGCATGAGGTCTATCATCAGTGCCCTTATCAACTCCTGTTTGATAAACCACTGATGAATTAGACTTATCAATAACACTAATAATTGTAGTATCCTCATCGATAACCATTATATATTTATCATTTTCATCAATTTTTTTATTGCGATCAAAAACGACTTCCTCTTCAGTTCCATCTTCATTAGTACGATAGAACTTAAAGTTAGTATTTTGAACACCACCAGAAGAGTTGAAATCAACAAATCCAGTATCGTCAAAATCGATGTTATCAAATTCCACATTGAATGGTTTAACACCAGCAATAAAATATATGCCGGCAATTATTCCAATTGCTAAAACTAAAACAAGGGCAGATACTCTTTTAATTGTTAGAAATTTCATAATTGTCATCCCCCCTATAATAGATTTCTCAATGTGATTTCCCGATAAATTGTATACAAGAAACCATACATTGTTTGGAATAAATTAAATGCTAGTAAAAATACGAATAATATGATTGCTGCTGCAACAAAAGTAAATAAAACTGTTAGAATACATTTTCCTAGTCCATATTCATGAATAGAAACCATTCCCATAAATACCATATAACCTGTTAAGATTCCCCCAACAGATAATATTAATGTGTAAATTCCTAATTCTTCTCCAGTTAAAATATTACTCAAAATAATACCTATAGCTGTAGACCATATTAATGGGAATAATGAATAACAAACCATCAAGAAGATATCCTTCATTTTTCCTTTACCATCAAATAAAGTAGTAACGGACCAGTTTGCAATCGTAATTAATACAACAACACCAACAATATATGTTATTTCAGCAATACTATTTAAATCTTTGATCTCATTATTATTAACTTCAAATCCAGAGTATTGAAAACTCAATATGTTTAGTAAAACAAGGATAACCATGAATACTAATGCAACTGACATTTTCCCTCGTTTATAACGTTTAAAAGCTTCAAACCCTTTTAATGGATGACTAAGTAAATATAAAGGGAATCTAATGTATTCTTCTCTAATATATCCAAGAACAGATTTAGCTTTTAAAAAGAAACTTTTTAGTTTTTCATTCATCTTAATCACCAAACCCATCTTCGTCTTTTATTTTGTGCTTTTTCTTAATAAAGACATTATAAGCAATTCTAGCTCCAATTAAAGTAATTGCTACTATTGCTACCGGACCGAAATATTCTCTTATTTGTGCATCACGATGTAGTTTATATGCCTTAGAGTATAAATCACGATTTGCGCCACGTTCAAAGTAGAACATTGCTGTCTTATAATCTCTTTCGTCCATATACATTTGACCAATACCAACATAACCATACTCGTAATTGGCATTTAACTTAACAACTCTTTCCCATATTGTTGCGGCTGTTTTCTTATCCCCAACAAATTCTAGCTTAGCTGCTTCATTAATTAATGCACCAATATCCGTTGGTTCATAAACAATAATTGCTGAACTTTTTTTATCTAATACTACTATATTATCATTTAAATAGTTAACAGAAACTGGATTAGCCAAAGTATTAATTTGCTTTCCACTTTCTTGTTCAATATACATTGCATCTCCTGAAATATATAATAAACGTCCCTCATTGTCATAAGTAAACAATTTACCCATTTTCTTATCTAATATAGTATACATACCATAATCATTAACTGTAATGGCTGCAAATTTTGAAGGACCTCTAACTAATGTTTCAGTACCTCCTTGTACATATACAACATCTCCTTTAGGAGGTTGATATCCATTACGTCTTAAACCGTCATCTCCAACAGTATTAAGTTTCTTTATCATTGCATTATCATTAGTAACTAAACCATCATCATCTCTTAAAGCATATGAAGCTGCATAGATAAATCCACGATTATCAACTGCTAGGGCAGTAAAAGATGTGTTAATAAGTGTTGATTGTTTAGCAAGTTGCTCATCTGTTGCTAAGTTTCTCCAGAAAATATCCCATGGAGAAAGAGTTACATAGTTTACACCAACAAATCTATGGAAACTTCCTTCCTTACTAAACTGCATGATGCCTTCATTTACATTATCAGCGATAATATAAAGTCTTCCTGCACCATCAGTAATTAGTTCTTTAGGAGAAAATGCTCTTGACTCAAAAGTTGCATTTGTTGGCTTTGTAACAACTTGAACAACTTCATATGTAATGCTATCTAATATAACTACTTGATTATTATTTTTATCGGAAAGATAAATATAATCTTCACCTGTATTTGGGTTTTTAGCTCTATAAACTCCAACTACACCATTAAGATATAAATCAAAACTTCCTATACCTCTTAACTCATTAATACTAAATGAGTTATTTTTTGCAGCTGGAACTAACACTTCTTCAGGATCAGTTGAAACTTCTATATTTACTTCAACAAGAACTGTTCTTTCAAACACAGTTGTTTCATTTCCTAACTCGTCTACTTCAACTACTTCTTCAATTTGGGTTAGTGTACCTTTAACAGTTGTTACACCAACTCCAACAGCATTTAATGTTAAAACATCGTCTTTATCAGTTAATGTTACAATATCAGTATCATTAGATTCCCAATCTAATTCATAAGTAAAATCTAAATCTGCTAATTCATAATCGATTACTTGACTTGCTCCATTAGCTATATTAACTTTAGTTTGATTTGCTGGAATAGTTAAAATTGTATCTTTAGCGATTACATAACTACCGCTACTTTTCATTTTATCTAATTCATCATCAGTAAAATTATCAACATCAACATGAAAGCTAACTTTTGTTTCTAGTAATTGAAATGACTCATTAAAAACAAATAATTTATTTGAAGTCGAATCAATAAGATAGATTACTTTTTGATTATTATCATCTTCATATATAAACATATCTTCTGGTGTTCTAAAATCTTTATTATCAATACCTAGGTCTTGAGCTAAGTATGGTAATTGATTAATAGTAAATCCAGTTGTTGAATAGATTGGTTCACCTCGATGATTGTAAGTATAACCTGATGAAGCTTTTACATTTACACCTGCCGTAACAATTAAAGTAGCTAGTAATATAATTAAAAATTTAAAATTTCTTTTCATACATCCTCCTACTTCATACCTGAATGAGCCATTGTTTCCATAACCTGAGATTGAGATAAGACAAATACTCCAATCGGTACTAAGATCATAATGAAACTAACCGCAGCTAGAACACCAGAACGAGCTGGTCCTGCTGTTGCTATTTGACTCAATGCGTAACTTACCATTTTGTATTCTTCACGGTAAATAAATTGTGTGCCTGCAGCTGCCCACAGACTTTGGAATAAAAGAATAATTAAAGTTAACCATGCCGGTTTAACAAGTGGCATAACTATCTTCCAATAAATCTTAATATCCCCAGCCCCATCAATCTTTGCTGATTCAATAAGTTCAGTAGGCACTTGCGACATAAACTGTTTCATTAAGAATAAACCTAATGAAGATGCAAATGCCGGCAAAATAAGTGCATAATGTGTATCAATCATTCCTAGAGCATTAAACACTAGGTAATGCGGAATTGCAGTAACACTGGCAGGAAACATTAATGAATAAACAATTAAACCGAATATTAAATTTCCGCCTGGTACTTTAAATTTTGATAATGGATAAGCTGCCATTGAGGCGATTATTACATGACCAAAAGTTCCAATAATTGTTACAAAAACTGTATTAAACAAATATCTTGAGAATGGAACTAATGAACTACCCAATGCTTCGGCTAATCCATAGAAATTTTCTAAGGTAGGATTACGAACAAAGAATTGCGGTGGCACAATGAATAACTCATCTAATGGTTTAAATGCATTATTAACTGTAAGAATAAGTGGTAATAGACTCACTGTTCCTGCAAGTGCTAAGAACACAAATAAAGCAATATCTCCACCTAAACTACGATTAACACGCTTTTTCTTTTTAGAACGTAAATGAATTTTTAATTCATTAATTTCTGAGAATGGACGAGAATCAATTCTATCTGATAAAATCTCATTTCTATCCTTTTTCTTTTTCTTAACTTTAGTAGCTTTGCTCAATTTCTTTTGTTCTAATTTTTTTATTTTTAGAGCTTTTTCTTCTTCTGTTAAAACTTTCTTTTTTACTTGGGCAGTTTCTTTTTTATTATTATCCACGCTAGTTACCTACCCTTCTTATGATTTTTCTTATCAATGAGTTAAGTGCAATTGATGAAACAAATAGTATTGTCGCTATTGCTGAGGCATAACCCATCTCAAATCGGATTCCTCCGTAGTCAGATAAGTGGTTTACAATTGTATGTGCAGCATAACTTACTGAAGGGAATCCAGCAAGAGACACAGTAATTGCACCAATACCTAAAGTAGAAGATATTTGAATTACGGCTGAGAACACTAATTGAGGTTTCATCGATGGAAGAGTTATATACCATAATTCTTGCCAACGGTTTTTAATACCATCAACTGCTCCAGCTTCATATAATGTTTTATCAACACCTTTTAATCCGGCAATTAAAGCAAGGAAGTTTACACCTAAACTCATCCATAATTGAACCCCAATTACAATCGGAAGAATGTAATCTGGATTTGTCAACCATGTTTGTGGTTCAGTGATTAAACCCCATTCTATTAAGAAGGCATTTGCATAACCATAAATATCACTTGAGAAGATAATTGTCCAAATTAGGATTGCATTACCAGCTAAAGATGGTGCATAAAACGCTAATGTAACAAATGATCTTAATTTACCAGGTAATTCATTAATCAACCAAGCAAATACAAATGACATCATATAACCAATTGGTCCAGTTATAACTGACAAAATTAATGTATTTTTTACGGCTGTAATGAATATTTCATCATCCAAGAATAAAGTTAAATAGTTAGCCCATCCAACCCATTTAGGAGCTTCTAGTATGTTATATGATGTAAAACTTAATGCAAAACTCATAATAACTGGAATTATTGTAAATAATGTAAACAAAATTACAAATGGTGCAAGCATTAAATACAATGTTCTGTTTAAATACATTTTGCGTCTAAAAGGTTTTTTCTTACTCCAACGATCTATCTTAATCCCTGTTTCATATTTCCATTTTTTATACTTTGCTGACTTATCGGAAAACCAACCTTTTATTTTGCTATAAGTTCTACTAAACCAATTTTTATTTTTCGTATTTTCCATGTCTATCTCCTATAGTCATCCGAAGTGCCTAGACCAAACTCAGCACGTTTACGGTCTAATTCACGATTAATCGTAATGATATAATCTTCGAATGTATCTCTTGGATTAAAATTATTATTAACAACTGTACGGAATGCATTTTCCAAATTACGTCCTGTATAATAACCACCTGGAACTTCAGGAACTCCGACAGTAACACCCCATTGGCTAATTAATGCTGTTTGTTCTTCTATTGTCCAAGCAAGACGCTTAAATGCCTCAATATTAGGTGTTGGATGACGTGCAGCAGAACCTAAAATAGCTTCAATCTCACGTGCATAACCAATTTGAGCTTCCTCAGATACCCACCATTTCATGAACTCCCATGCAGATTCACCAACAGTTGTTTGTTCCATCATTACAATTGCAGTACCACTAGCAGCACCAGAATGGTCTACTGTTCCATCCTCTTGACGAGTTCCTGGCATTATTGCAAAATTCCATTTACCTCTAATCTCTGGAGCAGAAACTGCTAATGTATTATATGTATCATATGGAGCAATACCGATTGGCATTTCACCACTTCTAAATCTATTTATAAATGTATTACCAGTAATTGCTAAACTAAAACTATATGCAGTATAGAATTCCGCCCACATTTCAAATGCTGACATTGCTTCTTCAGAATCGAAATTAGAAACCATGTATTCTTCACCTGCAGAATTTGTTTCTGTTCTATAGAATCTGCCACCAGTTTGATATAATCTAGATGCAAATATTTGGTTAACTACACTTGTTGCACCAACAACATTCAATGGTAAGAAGAATTGCAAGTTTTGAATTTGTAATTCAGGAATCAAGTTAATGACATCTGTCCATGTTGTTGGAATAGTCCAACCTTGCTCTTCAAATATATCGTGTCGATAAAACATCATCAAGAAAGATTGTGTATTTGGTAATGCATAATATCCACCATTATATTCATATGGAGTCATTGCACTATCTTGGAACCAAGTTACAACTTCATCAAAACCATCATATTGAGAAATATCCCTAATAGCACCACGCATTGCGTAATTTATTGGAAGACCATTATCAGCATTTATAGCAACATCCGGTCCACGACCAGATAATGTTGCCGTAAGTAATGTTTCCGGTCCAACAACTTTTAAATCAACATTTATTTCTGGATTAAATGTTGTGTCGATTAATGTTCTAATTGCATTAGCTTGTTCACGACCAGCAACCGCACTCGTTAAGAACCATACTTCAACAGTTTCTTTTCCAGCATTGTTTACAGTTGTTCCAATACTAGAGTAATCGAAGAAGAATGATTGCGTAAATGCTTTAATTCCAAACCATGTAGAACTAAACCAATTTGGATTTGCTTTAGGTAATTTATAATCATCACTATGAACGATTAAATAATCTATAGTTAATGATTGTCCACTTACAGTAATTATCCATGTTCCTAATGCTGATATATTATCACTAAAGTTACGTAGATTTTGTTGAATAAGTCTTGGTCGGCCAACAAACCTTCTAAGCTGCATTGCCATAGTTTCAAGACTCGCACTTTCACTACTCTTCTCACCACTAATCCTAGTGATGTTTTGAGAAATATCCATTAAATCATTAGCAGCTCTTTCAAAAGTTTCTGTTAAATTTTCGATATTATCTTCTAAATGATAATTAATGTATTTATCTGGAGATACTCCAGTTATAGCTATAATCTTACGATACATAGCAGTTAATTCATCTATTATGTTTTGAACTTTATTAATTTCTTTTCCGTATTCACCAAGAGTAGCCTCAAGAGTAATCGTGTTTTCACCCTTAGTTAAGTAGAAGTAATAAGGTTCTTCTTCACTACCTAATGTCACCATTCTCCAGTCACTACTATAAATGAATTTAGCATTTTGCGCTTCAGCAAAAGGAATTTCATCGTTTATGTAAACTTTTCTTGTTGAGAAAAGACCACGGGATGCACTTTGCTTAGCTCTAAAAGTAATTTGGTATAAACCATCTTCAGGAACATTAAATGACCATTTAATCCAATCTCCTGGATTTGTCCATTTAGTCCCACCTATTGAGTTAAGAATTAATCTTACAGGATCATTAGGTGAAGTGTATGCACTTGTTCTATCTGAGATAGCATGTATAGTTGATGATGAACGAGCTATAGAATCTTCGCCTTCAATAAACTCTTGACCTTCATTAAACTCTCCAGTAATTTGTCCAGTTACTTTTTTATAACCATTACTCTCATATTCAGCTTTAACTTCTTCATAAGTTTTATAAGTTTGAACAGATTCGACTGAGATAGTAAATATTGCCATTGATTCACGTACAGACTCAAATGTAAGTTCATTTTCACCTGCTTCAAAGAAAATTAAATAAGGATCAGTTACATAACCTACTTGGTCACGAACAAAGGCATCACGACGTTCAGGTAATTCAATTTGAATTGGTCTAATTTCATTTCCATTGATGTCGACAATTTTTTCACTACCATCGCCCCATACACGTTGAAAACTAATATTGTTTAAATCATCAAAAGGTATCTTCCCATTTAATAAAACTTTTCTTTCAATATTAGCTCCGCCATCAGTTATAGGCAAATAGTTTAATTTAATATTGTAAAAACCTTCTGTTACAATATTTATTTTCCACGTTGCAGACCCAGATCCTGTTGTTACTAAAGCAGCTTCTCCAGAAAATGATTCTTCATAGAAGTTATCAGATTTTTCACTATAATCAACTCCGTTAACAACAACACTCTCACCCTCAGTTACAATAGCATCAGGAAAACTTTCTAAATATTCTTTATAAATGCCCATTGCTTCAACTGCATCAGGTATTTTTGAATTTGATAAAGTGTGTCCATCGCCATAACTATCTACAACAACATAAGTAAATAGTCCACCAAGTGCTACGAGTAAAATCCATAAAATTACTTTTTTTATTAAAGCAGACGTAAGTTGTATTTTACTCTTCATACATTCCTCCTAGCAAAATTTTTGTAAAATCGATTAATTTATTAATGTAACCTATACTATCATCAAGATAACTTGTTTTATTTCTTTGAAGCCATAGATATCTTAGTTCATTAACTAATTGATCTTTAGCTGCAATTACTTCCTCAAGCAACTTTATACGATATTTCATATCATAAGACTCATTTAAAGATTGATTAATCTTTAAAAGAGTTCTAACAAAGAAGATTGAATGTTTAAGTTCATCTTTTATTAATTTTTCAACTTGTGAATAATCAAGTTCTTTTAATTTTTGATCAAAGAAATCATTCATCATTTCATATTTTTCTTTAGTCAAAATTTTGTCTTTCATTTTTGATGTGAAATATCCAATCTTGTCTTCTTCTTTCATTGAATAAACTGCCCATAGCAATACATGGAAAGCTTGAGTCCCATTACTCACATAAGAATTTTCGAAACGATAGTAGTTACCTAAATCTAGTAACAAATCTGCAATAATATTTGCACTATCTTTTAGAACATGTTTATTAACATAATGTTTGAGTTGCAAATACGCATTTCCATCTGTTCGATAACTTAACAATCCTGAATAAACTAATGGAACAATACTAGTTGGTAAGAATTGTAAATGTCCAAAATCTCCCCAATCAGTTAGTAGCATTCCTTCACCACCATATGCCTTTGTATAAACACATGAATCATGAATTGTGCCTAATGCATCATTAGTTCTGCCTAAGAAACTACACCAACTAGCTGTACCTGGTGCTGCTAAGAATTTTATATCTGCTTCTTTTAATTTAAGAAGATTTTTTTCAAATGGATAATTAATATCATAACCCCAATCAACAAAAATCATATCTTTTGGCACTCTTGATAATGACTCAGGATGGTTAATTAAAACATCACCCCAAATTAAAGCTTGTTTGTTATATTTTTTGATTTCTTCATGAGCCTTAATAGCATAGTCTAAATAAACATTTGCTAAACCTTTTTCTTCGCATAATTCTTTTGATTTGCCTTTACCAAGTTCAAATGGTTCATCAAAGTTCATATTGAAATATTTACTATTAGAATATGGTAACATATCGGCATACATTTTTTTAATTAATTCTAGACTTCTTGGATCACTTGGATCAAGTGTTGATGGAGCACGGCGAGTTCCCCACAAAAATATTCCTTCAGGAGCCTCTGCTAAATCTTTAAATTCATCTTGTTTTAACCATTCAGCCATGTGTCCAAATCCATTTTGGTTAGGAACTAAATCAATCATTTGACTATTAGCATATTTCTCAATTTCTTGATAATCTTCAATTGAAATATATCCATCCTCTTTTAGATATTGTTTAAAGCTCTTATACTCAAAACTAAAACCTTCAACATACAACTCTAAATGGTTCATTTTTAAATCACTCATTATATCAATAATGTACTTAACCGTTTTCACAGTTGGAACTTTGTTTCGGCTTATATCCATCATATAACCACGAACTTTTAAATCTGGTTTATCATAAACATATCCACATTCCATATTCGGTTTATAAATTTGTTTTAGTGATTTAACAGCATAAAAGAAACCAGCCTCATCACTTGCATATATATTAATTTCATTTATCGAAACTTCAATTTCGTATGCTTGATGCTCTAATTCCTTTTTTTGAGATAATTTGATATTACTATTTTCTTTATTTCCTTCTTTAAAATCCATAAACGTTTTTAATTCATTAAAAACGTTTTCCATCGGTTTTTCAAAATAAACTACTGTATCTTTAAAAGATAAATTACCTTCCGCTTTCTTAACAAGCAAAGGTTTAGGATAAATTAAATACATATCTTTCTCCATTTATATTTATTTTTTGCGGAAAACCCACAATTATATACAACATATTATACATTATAAACCCGATTTTTTCAAGTAAAAAAAATAATTTTGACCCTACATATATATAATAAAAAGAGAATTTTAAGGTATTATTATGTTTTCAGCTATATTTACCCAAAAGCAGATATCATTATTATTTAAATACTTCCTATTGAATCTTTACATACAACAAGTAATAAACCAAACCTATCGTTTTTATCAATCTTCTAGTTTCTAGTACCATATCTAAAAGCTAACCTTTAGAAATTAGTCCATCAAAAAATGAAAATAAACCCTTTAGGGTTTAGTATGCTCTCAATAATATATTTTTATACCTATTGGGTATAAATATTTTTAAAAAAACTCTATACATAGCAATATAGAGTATTAAAAATCTTATTTTATTTTTTTATATAATTTGTCTGTTAATATTATAAGTCAACTTAAATATTGCTATGTTTACAGATATAAACATAGGTTTATTGATAATATAAAACTTTCTTTTTATTATTGATTCATATTTTTGCCATCATTATCAAATTTTCGTTTTAATGCTTTTTCAGTAATAAGGGTTGGCACCATTAGTGTTGTAAGTTGTACTAACATTATTAGAAAACCAACTACGCCAACAGTCTCCTCATCTTGATTATATAAAAATATAAAAGCGACTATTGTAAGTATCAAAACTATAACACCTAAGGGAAACCAAATTTTACCAAAATATTGATGAGCATAGTCCCATGACTCTTGACTAATCATCGATCTTTTAGTTCTATATCCATATAAATAATTAATGGTTTTCGGTGGCTTATACAAAAATAACAACCCGAAAATAATCATTAGAGTTGGCAACAATAAATCTGTAATTAAGAAAATAATATAAACTAACACCTAATCACCTCTGATAATAATATTTTAACATATTATTAACTATAATAGCAAATGTTTTTACAATAATGTTATCATATAAAAACTCTTAATAATAGTTTCAAAAACTATTATTAAGAGTTTAATTTTTAACCAATATTTTTTTGTTCTGTTTTTTTATTTAAATCCTTTAAAGAAAATTCACATCCACAATAGTCTTGACGATATATATCCATTTGGGCACAAAGGATAATTGATTTTTTATATCCATCATTCTTTTTAAAATTTGAATATAAGAATTTAACTCCATAAAGATTTGCATATTTTTGACCAATTTCATTAATCATATTACTATTCTTATATGGACTAATTGATAAAGTTGTACTATAATAATCAAAATTATTATCTTTAGCATATTTAGCAGATTTTTCTAATCGAAAATCATAGCAACTATGACATCTTTTTGATCCTTCAGGTAAATCTTCCAAACCTTCAATCGCCTTGTAGTATTCATCCGGATTATATTCTTCGTTTACAATTTTATAATTACCCAGTTTTATAAACTCATCATATCTAGTATCATATTCTTCTTTAGGATAAACATTAGGATTATAGAAATAGATAGTCAAATCAAAATGATTATGAAGGAGCTCTAAAACATATGAACTACAAGGTGCACAACATGCATGTAGTAGCAAACTTGGTTTAGTGTCTTTATCAGTATTTAAAAATTCTTTAAATTTATCTAAACTATCTATTATCATAATTATCCTTTCTTAGACAGGTTTTACATCCTTAGTCCATAATTTTTTAAGTTTTTCTCTTGCTTCAACTAGTGCCGGAATTTCAGTTTTCATGAAATCTCTAAATGTAAAGAATACAGTTCCTGATATATTATCCTTTGTATGATTATATTTAACTTGATTAATAATCTCTTCACTATTACTCCAGTTACCCTTATCACTATGACGATACATTCCTTGACCAATGTATAATTTAACATTAGTTTCCTTACATACATCACTCCACCAATCAACTAAATCAGCATACTTAACTCTTTCAATTTCTTCATTAGTCTCTTTATCAATAATGAAGTTATCAAATTCAAAGTAAACTTGAGGAACAACATAATCCAACCATCCCTCTTTCATCCATAAGTAAACATCAGCAAATAATCCTTCATAGCCTTGATAACATGAATAATGGTTATTCGATCCACCTTTCATCCCACCAACTTTTCCATTCTTTTCAAATTGAACAGAATTAGTACGATAAATTCCAAACGGACTAATGCCGAACTCAACCTTTTTATCAAGAGTTTTTAATTTATCACTAATTAACTTCATTAACTTATCAACATTTTTACGTCTAAAATCGGCTAGTGATAATTCAGGATTTAATCTTTGATGTTTTTCTTCCTCTTGTGGATCGATAATCTTTTCATATGGATAGAAATAATCATCTATATGAATAGCTTTAACATTATATTTTCTTGCAATTTCAAGAGCAGATTCACTTACAAATTCTTGTACTTCTTCACTTGCAGGATCTAGAATTAATTTATCTAAGTCAGTTGCAATAACTAAGTCAGGACGACGTCTTGCGAAATTCTTTTCGCTTAAAGATGCAATAAACTCATCTTTAGTCATATTTAAATCACTAAATTTAAGATTACTTATACGATAAGGATTAATCCATGCATGAACTTCAATCCCCTTTTTATTTGCCTCTTCAACAAACCAACCAAAAACATCAAATCCAGGATACTTATCTTCAGTACCTGTAATAAATTTACTCCATGGATTTAATTCAGATTCATAAAATGCATCATTTGTAGGTCTAACTTGAAACACAATTGCATTCATATGATATTCTTTGACTTTATTAATTACAGTTAATAAATATTCTTTAAAACTCTCTACGCTAGTCATTTGTTCAAAATCAATATTAGCAACTGTAGAAAACCATACCGCTCTTGTTTCTTCTGTTTTCTCAGTAACAACCTCAGGTACCATAACATACTTATCTGTATCAAAATATGTTACATAACCGCCTCTTACAAATCTCTCTACTTTCTTCATTAGTTATAAATCTCCTCTAATATTTCTATATTTTTATTATCAGCGTCTAATCTAACTTTCACACCTATAGGTAAGTTAATAAATGGAAATTCATGTCCACTCGCAAAATGAGTTATTACCGGAATCTTTAAATCCTGACAATATTGTTCAATAACCTCATCAGTAGTAAAACCTTCTTCATTTGTACAATTAGTGAAATGTCCAAATATAATACCTTTTAATTGTTCAAATCTCTTCGATAAACGTAATTGACAAAGCATACGGTCAATACTGTATGGTTTTTCATTTACCTCTTCTAAAAATAATATTTTGTCAGTCATATCAATATCATAATCACTACCAATTAAATTAGTAACCAACATGATATTCCCTCCAACTAAAACACCTTCACTTACTCCACCAACCAAAGTCTTACAGTTATCATTAGGGTTCTTTAAAATTCTACCTTTTGTGTTTTCAAATAGTAATGTTTTAAAATCATTAACACTAAAAGAATCAATATTTGGATGCCCTAAAAATATTCCAACTAATCCATGAATGGTTGGAATAGAAGTTTTTTGATAAATGCAATTTAAGAAAATTGTAATATCACTAAAACCAATAAACAGTTTAGGATTGTTTTTAATTATCTCATAATCAATCTTATCAACAATTCTTCCAGCCCCATAACCACCTTTCATACAAACGATAGCAGAAATATTAGGATCAGAAAACATTTCTTCAATATCGCTAATTCTTTCTTGATCTGTACCTGCTAAATATCCGTAAGATGAACTACATGTTTTACCATATTTAATTTTTAATCCAAAATCATTAAGATATTTTTCAAGATTCTTAATCCTTGAATCATCCATATTAAACTTAGATGAAGGAATTAAAAAACCAATGGTATCTCCTGGTTTTAATTTATTTACTTTCATTTTAACTCTTTACGCATAATCGCAAAAGATTGAATGATATTTGAACCAGCATATAAATATATATTTCTTGCTAGATTATCAGCCCCAGTAAAATAAGTCATATATTTTGCACCAAATAATCTTGAGTGATAACATAATTCACAAAACAATGCTTTACCCAATCCATGTCCTTGGTGTTCAGGGTGAACTCCAATTCCAGCAAAGTATCCTCTTCCACTAGCTTGTGGATACATTGGTCCAGTCCAACCTAATATTACTCCATCCTTTTGTACAATCAACATTGGGTCTGGTTTTTCCTTGCTTAAGTTATTTTTTACTGCATCATACCAGCCTTGATTGTTTAAAGCTTTAAATAACTCATTAAATCCATGATGCTTTGTTTCATCATAAATAGTTATTGTATAACCATTTTCCAAAGCTCTTGCTTCAGTCATTTTAACTTTTTCTGGAACTTCATAACCTTCTAAATCTAAATAAAAGGCATCTTGTTGACCATTAGTAACATATCCATTATTCATCAAGAAGAAATAATAACTTGAGTTGTAAGGAACAGCAGGAGCTCCTGGATGATCAGCTAAAGTTCCAGGAATATACCATTCTAAATTAATCGGACTCATAAAATATAATCTTATTAAGTTTTTCCCTTTAGATTTCAAATAATTCTCAAGTTCGTGTAAAATCTTTCTACCATATCCTTTTCTTTGATGTTTACTATCTACAGCAATTAAAGTAATAAATCCCGGATGAGCTTCATTGTTATTTACAATAGCATGTCCATAACCAACAAGTTCATCTTCTACAAACAAACATTTAAATCCATCATTTTCAAAATACGGATTCTTAACGAATTTTTCCCTAAAATATTCATCTGTAAAAGGCTTGTAGATAGAATGCCCTACTACAGAAGAATTCCACAATTCAACAATTTGACCAATGTAATCTGAATTAAAATTTTTAAATTCCATTTTTTTCTCCTATAAATTACTCATTATATAGTTACCAAGGCGTCCACGAAACGCAATGATCTTGGTGTTATCTCTTGTTGGATGAACTCTGTTTGTTAGCATACAAAATGCCACTTTATTAACACGGTCAATAAACATATGCGTTCCAGTAAAACCAGTATGCATAATTGTAGCCTCACTTGCAAGGTCCCCGCTTACAGGGTAATCCCCTTTAACAATCCAACCCAAACTTCTTTTACTCTTTATTGTAGCTATACCATTTGTTTCTTCTACTTGAGGAGTAAATAATAAATCAATAGATTTCTTACTTAGTATTCTTTTACCTTTAAATAATCCATCATTTAATATCATTTCCATAAAGTTACTTACATCTTTTACAGTAGAAAATAGTCCAGCATGACCAGCCACACCTTCTAAAGTATGGGCTTTTTCATCATGAACATAACCTCTATCTATATATTTTCCGCGATCTTCAGTAGGAGCACAACGATTAACATCCTTTGGATTATAACCTGAATCAACCATTTCCAATGGTTTTAAGATATGTTCATAACAAAACTCATCTAAGCTTTTTTTAGATATTTCCTCAATAATAAATCCTAATAAAATAAAGCCCATATCAGAATAAATTATCTTGGTATTTTTTGGAGTATCAAGTTCTAATGAGTAAATATAATCAATTAAAACTTCTTTGAACTTTGAAGCCTCACGTCTAATATCAGCATATAATGTTCCTCTAATATCAGGTTGTAGGCCAGATGTATGAGTTAACAAATCCCATACAGTAATATTTTTATGTTTAAATCTCGGTAAAATATTACTTACACTATCACTTAATCTAAGTTTTCCTTGTTCAAGCAAAATCATAATCGCCGTTGTAGTTGAAACGACTTTTGATAATGATGCCATATCATAAATTGTATCAATATTATTTTTTTCAATATTTGGATACAATGCTTTATTTCCAAAAGAGCCAAAGTGCTTCTCATTATTTGCAATTAAGCAATAATTTGCACCAGGCATAACCTCATTTTTGATTGCTTCTTCAATTAAATTATTTAAACCAAGAATCATTACTACCCTCTCAATGTAATTTTATTTTTAAACCTCTTATAAAAATTGTCCATACATATTTTATTAATCTCTTGATCAGTAAATCCCGCTTGTCTTAACTTAACTGTAAGGTTATTAACCATATCAGCACTAGCAAGTTCATCTAAATTGCTATTTGGAAATTCAGATAAATAATCCATAAAGTCAAACCCAAAGCAAACATTATCAATACCCATTATATTAATAGCATATTTTAAATGTTCAATAAAATTATCAAGTGTTTGTTCTTCTTTATTACTTGATACAAAATTATTTGCTAAAGTCAGACCCAAAACTCCATCAACAGCTTTTAAAGCCCTCATCTGATCATCAGTCACGTTTCTAGGGTGATCACACAATGCTTTAATGTTACCATGTGAATAAACAATATTTTTATTTACTACTTTTAGAGCTTCATAGAAAGATTTTTCATTTAAATGAGCTAAATCAATAATCATATCTAATTCTTGCATTCTCTTTAAAAGCTTAATGCCTTCATCTTTTAAACCATGAGTTGCATCAGCTTTAGCCCCTGTAGCATATTGGTTTTCTTCATTCCATGTTAACATTGCATGACGAAAGCCCATATTATATAAAATATCGATATCTTCAACTTTTTTCAAATTTCTTAAACCTTCAAGACCTAAAATAACTTCAAAATCCGGAAGTTTGGACATGTCAATTTCATTAAGTGCTGTCTTACAAGCCTCAATTAAATCAAACTCATCTGGAGAATATATAGTCCATAATGCTTTTGAAACATCACTTCTTAATAATTGTGGAACGTGAAAGTCAGTAAATCTGTTTTCTACACCAGCTTCTTTTTTCTTATACAAATCATATAAAACATCACAATGAGCATCAAAATATTTTTGATTTTCAAAAACGGCTGTCTTCACAAGATCATCTAAACTTTCTTTTCTAATTGCCATATTAACTTCTCCTTCCCTAACAAATACAACTGAACTCTTTAAAGCACCATTATAGTTTGATGCCATCGAATATCCATAGGCACCAGTTGCAAAAGTAACTAAATAATCATCTCTTGCAGCATCTGTTAAAATAATATCAGTTGCAATAATATCACCAGATTCACAGCATTTACCTACAACATCACATAGTGAGGATTCACCGACATTATATTTATTAGCAATTTTTGCACTATATTTAGCCTTATACAAAGCTGGACGAATGTTATCAGTCATTCCCCCATCAACAAACACATACTTTTTACCACCATAAGTTAGTTTAGTTCCACCAACCTTATACACTGTAAAGCCAGCATCCCCAACTATACTTCTACCCGGTTCTATCATTAACTTATCTAATTTAATATTCATTTCATCTGATAACTGATCAACAGTATCAGTAATCATTTTAAGCATTAATTCCAAATTTATTTGTGGATCGTTATCTAAATACTTGATACCAAACCCACCGCCAAGATTTAAAACCTTAGTATGAAATCCATATTTCTCTTTAACCTCATGAACAAAGTTCATCATAGTTCTCGCCTCATCAACAAAGGATTCCGGATTACTTATATTTGAACCAATATGAGCATGAAAGCCCAACAAATTCATATGTGGATTATCATTACATTTATCAATTATATGTTCAATTTTTTTATCATCAAAAATTGATTCACCAAATTTTGAACTTAGAAGCGAAGTTTTAATGTACTCATGAGTATGAGCTTCAATTCCCGGATTAACTCTAAGTAGTAAATTAACATCTTTGCCAAGCTCATATGTTAATTCATCTAGTTCAATAGTCTCTTCTAAACTGTCTAAAACTAATAAACCAATGTCATGATTTACTGCGTACTTTAATTCTTCAATTGATTTGTTATTGCCATGCATAACAATCTTATTCATTGGAAATCTTGTTTTTTCTAATAGATATAAATCTCCAAGACTTACACTATCAATACCCATGTCATATTCTTTAATTATATTGCAAACATATGGAGCCAAGAATGCTTTTGAAGCATACACAGTTTCACATTTGTATTTATTACTTTTAAAATGATTTTTAAAAATATCTAATTTATTTCTTAAATGAACTTCATCATATACATATAATGGGGTTGAAAAAGCCTCAGCTAGTTCACTAACTTTATGTTTACCGACATATAGTTCATTATTAATTACTCTCATTGATTTTGTTAGCATACTTACTCCATTATATATAATTTAACTAAATTATAAAACTCTTCTTTTGTAGTTATATAAACAAGTTTTTGTTTAAACTCTTTTGTATTCTCTAATCCTTTAACATACCATGCTGCTTGACTTCTCATTTCAAGAATTGCAACTTTTTCCCCTTTTAATTCAACTAATTCATTAAAATGCCTTAGCATCATTTCAACTTTTTCTTCTTTTGTTGGTGGAGTAAACTCTTCATTATTTAAATGAGCATGTATCTCTTTAATTAACCAAGGATTACCGAAGGTTCCTCGACCAATCATAATAGCATCACAACCAGTATATTCAAGCATCTTTACTGCATCTTTGACTGATTTAATATCGCCATTACCAATAACCGGAATAGTTACTGCATCTTTTGCCATTTTGATATAATCTAAATTTACATGACCACGGTATAGATCACTTTTGGTTCTACCATGTACTGCAATAACACTTGCTCCAGCTCTTTCAATAGCTTGGGCTACTTCAACCACATTTATACTAGAATGATCCCAACCTGCTCTGATTTTTACACTGACTGGTTTAGATACAGCATTCACTACTCCTCTAACCATGTCTTCAATCTTTTTAACATCTAGTAGCAAACAGCTCCCACTATTTGCCTTTAACACTTTTTTTACAGGGCAACCCATATTAATATCAATAATATCACAATCGGATTCTTTATCAACAATCTTAGCTGCTTCAATCATTTCATCTACATCCCCACCAAATAGTTGTAAACTAACTGGGGACTCATCATGAGTAACATCAATCATTTCAAAGGTCTTCTTATTTTCATAAATAAGACCCTTAGAACTAACCATTTCACTATATACTAAACTAGCTCCCATCTCTTTAGCAATCTTTCGATATACTTTATTTGTATACCCAGCTAAAGGAGCTAGTACTATTTTTCCTTTAATATCTATATCTCTTATTAACATCTTACCACCTAAAATACATATATTATTTTAGCACAAAAATCTTTTAATTACAAGAAAGAAAGACTAATTACTAACTCTACTTGAATAATTAAAATAAAAATCTTTTATGAATTTACACACAAATAAATTATTAAATTAATTATTTATATTACATATAGCAAGATATGAATTATTACTTTTATTCAGTACTAAATTTATATTTATTTTAAATAAAAAACTCTAGAGCATAAGCTCTAGAGTAATATTTATCTTTTTGATACTAAATAATCATATATGGCTTGTAACAAAACTCCATTGTAATCTTGGTTAAGTTGCCAATACATAATACCTTTTAAATCATTGTCTATAATAAAATTAGCTTTATGCATAATCGCTTCAGCATCCTCATAAACTGTAACCGTGCCATTTGTAGCATCATGTAAATATGGAGATTTTGCTGTATTATCCCAATGTCTTGTTACACCATTTCCAATTCTAGAAATAAGAGTTAAATTAATGGTATCAAATCCCATATTTGTAACACTAGATGCAGCAACTGAACGTCCAATTATTGGACCAGATGGATTAGCTAATGTGTATTGTTTACCATAAAACGCAGAACCTAATACTAATTTTGATTTATCTGCACCTCTAGAAATGTACGAATTAATTGAATTCTCTCCAGAGTAACTTCCAGCAACATTATTAGACATATATAAAGCTGAGTTATGAGTTACTTGACCACGCGCATTTAAGTCATAAGTCATAACATTATAAAAATCCATAATTTGGTTTAAACGCGCAAAATCATATCCATTCAAACTAAATGAATGTGTAGCTGCAGTCAATAGATAATCTTCATTAATCGCTTTTAATTTATCATGAAGTTCTTCCATCATTAAAGTATAATCATTTTTTGTTGCTGTAGTTGGAGTTTCCCAATCAATGTCCACACCATCAAAATGATACTTTACAACAGCATTTACTAATGAATCAACTAGTTTAGTTCTTCCTGCAGCAGTTGAAGCTGGCCCTATAAATTGATCTTCATATGGTCCAACAGAAAATAAAATTCTAATACCTTTTTTTCTTTGTTGCATTAGATTCTCTAAATTACCTAAAGCAATTATACTAATTTCTCCATTAACTATTTGTGCAAAACTATAATTAACTACATCAATAGTTTTTGATTGAAGTTCATTAAAGTCAGTGAAACTAGATCTTATTGTCATATATGCAACGGACAATCCCTTATCTGGTAATGGATCCATAACAATCGGCTCAATATCAACATTATGTTTAAAACTGTGTCTTATATCATCATGTATTAGCGTAGTAATAAGCTCAATAGTAATAGTTTCTCTTCCCTGAGTTACAACACCTTTATTACTAAAAGTATTATAATCACTGCTTCCCCACAAAACAAAAACCTCACCTATATCAGTTTGATATGTAGTAGGTAGTTCAATATTATCACTAATAGATTCAGGAATCAGTTCTCTAATCTCTGCTTCAAGCTCGATAAACAATTCCTCTCGTGCAACATTCCTATCATCAATTCCTTGATAATAAGTTATTGCATTATTATATATTTCAATATTTTCAATAAGTGCAACTTCTGCTTCACTTAGTCCCTCTATTAAAGTGGTAATTACTAAAACATCATCACGTTCTTTTTCCGTAAGCGAACTAGGAAGTAAATTAATATACATCATAACCGTATCAATAGCTGCTTGATCAATATCATCTTCTAGATTTGGTTCTTTTGGAGTACATCCAACAAGCCCCAAGACTAGGATTAATAGTAGAATAAATATTTTTTTCATTTTTGTTCCTCCAACTGTATTATATCATAATTACATTAAATAAAACTAAACTACTTGTCTTGGTATTGTAATTGATATAATTTATGATAATGACCTTTTTGTTTTAGTAATTCTTGATGTGAACCAGACTCAATAACCACACCTTTTTGAAGAACAATAATATTATCAGCATGTTGAATAGTTGATAAGCGGTGCGCCACAACAATCATAGTACCGATATTCATCATTTTTTCTAAAGAATCTTGAATTAACACTTCTGTTTCCGTATCAATATTTGCTGTTGCTTCATCTAAAATCATTATTTTAGGTTTATGAACAACAGTTCTAGCAAAACTTAGTAATTGTCTTTGTCCAGAAGAAAAATTATTACCTCTTTCTCTAACAACTTCCTCATATTTATTAGGAAGTTGAGTGATGAAGTGATCAGCATTAACATACTTACATGCTTCAACTACTTCTTCATCAGTAATAGAATCTTCTCTCATTTTAATATTAGAATTAATTGTTCCTGAGAATAGAAATACATCTTGAAGCATTTGTCCGATGTTTTGTCTTAAAGAATCCATCTTAATTCTCTTGATATCAATTCCATCTATAAGGATTTGACCCTTATCAATATCATAATTTCTTACAATCAATGATAGAATTGTTGTCTTACCACTACCGGTTGCCCCTACAAAGGCAACTGTTTCTCTAGCATTTATTTTAAAAGACACATCTTTTAAAACCCATTCATCATCAATATATTTAAACCAAACATTTTTAAACTCAATTTCGCCTTTGATATCGTTTAGTTCAATTGCATCTTCCTCATCATCAACTTCAATTGGTGTATCTAGTGTATCAAATAATCTTTCACTTGATGCAAATGCCGATTGAAGAACGTTAAACTCTTCAGCAAGAGCTTGAATCGGTCCAAATAAACGATCGACAAATTGATAAAATACAATAAGCACATCATATGTTGTACTACCACCATTAATTATATCTTTACTACCAAAGTAGAAAATCATCATAATCGTAATTAAGTATAGAACATAAATTGATGGTCTGAAAATTCCAAAAACAAATATCTGTTTTATTTGGCTTCTTCTTAACTCATTATTTCTTTCTCTAAACTCCAGCATTTTCTTTTCTTCTTGATTAAATACTTGAGTTATTTTCATACCTGAAAGATTTTCCGATAAAAAGGCATTAATATTTGAAACATTATGTCTTACTTCTCTAAAAACTTTTCTAGATATCTTTCTAAAATAATAACTAACAGCAAAGATTACTGGAGTAATTAACCCTACATACAAAGATAATTTAGGGCTGATAAAACTCATCACAACAAACACACCAACTATTTGAAGAGTGTTTTTAATTAAGTTAATAATAATATTCGTAAATAATTCATTTAAAGCATTAACATCTGTTGTAACTCTAGTAACAAGTTTTCCAACTGGCATACTATTAAGTTGTCTAATTGACAATTTTTCAATATGTCTAAACACATCTTCTCGAACATTATAAATAATTGACTGTCCGGTTTTTTGAAGATTCATTGTTTGAAAGTATTGTATTAAGTAAGTAAAGGCTAGTGAAATAGCATATACACCAACAATCGTATATAAATTAACCAAACTAGGGTTTTCACTACCCAATTCTCTTGCAACACTTCCCGATAAAACCGGAAGTAGTAAATCTAATCCAACAGCAATTAACATCATAAAGAATGCTATTATATATGGCTTTTTCTTTACTTTAACATATTGCCAAATACGAGCTATAAGTTTCCTGTCGGTAATATTTGCTTTAATATCAGGAGTAAACTCATTCATTGTCTTCACCCCTAACTTCATCTTCAAGTTTTTGAAGTCTAATCATATTATTATATAACTCATTAGTTTTAACAAGTTCATCATGTGTACCAAATCCGTTCACTCTTCCCTCATCAATAATTAATACTTTATCCATATTCTTTATTGTTGTAACACGATGAGCTATTAAAATTGTTGTTTTACCTTTTCTAATTTTACTTAGGTTTTCCAATATTTGTTCCTCAGTTTTAGTATCAACAGCTGAAACAGAATCATCTAGTATTAATATTGGAGCATCTTTAATCAAAGCTCTAGCAATCGATATCCTTTGTTTTTGTCCACCAGATACAGTAACTCCACGTTCACCTAATATAGTTCCATACTTTTCTTTAAACTCCGATATATTTTCATCCACATCAGCAAGTTTTGCAGCTTCAACAACTCTGCTTTTATTTGTATTTTTACTATAAAAACCGATATTATTTTCAATAGTGTCACTAAACAAGAAATTATCTTGAGGAACATATGCTATTGATTCACGAACTTTTTTAATTGGTAAATTCATAATATCTTCACCATCTAAGAATAAAGTACCTGGTTCAATGTTATAAATTCTTAGTAATAAATCAACAATTGTTGTTTTACCACTACCAGTTCTTCCAACTATACCAACACTTTCTCCTTTTTTAATTGAAAAGCTAATATCATGAAGAACTTGATTTTCACTATTAGGATAAGTAAAGTTTAAGTTTTTAAATTCGATATTACCAGTAATATCAACATCATTATTTACATCGGCCTTATCTGATACTTCAGCTTTTTCATTAAGTAGAGTATTAATTCTATTTAGTGAAGCTTTAGCTTGACTACGTAAATTAATCAATTGGGATATCGCCATCATTGGCCAAGTTAATGTACTAAAGAAGGCAATAAACTTAGTTAAATCACCGATTGTAAATCCTCTTTCGCCACTAACATTACCCGTATAAACTAAATATCCTCCATAGCCTAGAATAATTACTATAACTGAACTAATTAAAACACCAATTAATATTCTTAATAGTGTTGCCGCTTTAACAAATTCAATATTTTTATCCATACTATTTTGATTCACTTTAGAAAATGCAGTAAGCTCCTTAGATTCCTTAACAAATGCTTTGATTACAGCAATCCCTGAGAAACTTTCTTGAGAAAAATCAGATAAATCAGCATAGGCTTTTTGTCTTTCTTCAAACTTTTTACGCATATATCTTCCAATAATTCCTGCTGCTATAGCCATAACTATTAACGGAAACAAAGATAGAAGGGTAAGTTTCAATTCTAAATTAAACATTTTATAAAGAGCAATCGTTCCTAAAAATAAAGCATCAACCAACATTACTATACCTTGGCCAAATGATTGTCTTACAGCTGATAAATCATTAGTGTAAAGAGCCATCAATCCACCAACTTTATTTAATTGATAGTAACTCTGAGACATTTTTTCTGAATGTTTAAACATCTTTTCTCTTAAATCGGTCTCAATTCTTACGCCATTACCAAAAATAGTATATCTCCATAAAAACCTACCGACAAACATTATTCCCATAATCTTAAGCATTTCAACAATAAAACCTTCAACATGTTGAAGATCTGCGGTTTTGGTTTCTAACAAGTCGATTAAACTACCAATCAATTCAGGAATTTCCAGTTGAGCAAAATCAACTGCAATTAATGCAGCAATACCAAAAATAAAAAAATGAATATATTTAAAGTAATACTTATTAATGTGCTTTCCAAATATCATTATTTCACCTACTTTACATAAAAAGAATTATACCATAAAATGCAACCTTTTTCAATTAAAAATGTTATTAATATTGTTTTGAAAAAATTCTTATAAGTATAAATAAAGTTAATTATAAAAAGTGAAGCATATTATTGCTTCACTAAAATAATTTCTATATATTACATCCTTTTATGAAAATTAAATAAGATTTTTTAGATTATAATCGTAACCTTAATTATATTTTTTCATAAAATAATTAATTAGTTCTCTTGCTTAATGCTCGGTAAAAAACATCTCCAATTTGTAAATATCCATTATTTGTTGGATGCATTCCCATTGATGCACCTACTTGTTCTGTTGTTGAATTTTGGTTATTAACTGGTTTTGAAACTGTAGGCATATTATACTCAGAATCAAACTGACCTTTAACATCTACAAATCTCATGAAATCCTTATACTCTTCCATTTTAGCAAAATCTTCCAAAGCCTTATTATAATTTAAAGCAGTTACAAATTGCCCATAGTTATCACCATAACTTTGATTAATTGTATAATATGCTCCAAGTCCTGCATTTACAGAAGGTTGGGGAATACCTAGTAAGGTTATTTTACCATTTGGATATTCATCATGGTATTTATCAATTAGTTTTTTTGCACTAAGTAGTGGTTCTTTTGATAAGTCAAATTCTCTAAATGAACCTCCTACACCATTCCAAGTAAGTAAAATGTATAATTCATCTATAGTGTCTACCGATAGTCTTCCCGCATAGTCAAGAAAACTTATTCCATTACTAGCATTGTTTTTGAATGGACTTTCTGATACATTCATAAAACTTGACCATTGCCATCCACCTCTACCCTCATAATTAAAGGTAACTCCACCATGAGTTGAAGAAATTGTTCCAATGAAATTAATAGTTGAACCACCATTTTCAATGTATTTTTTATATCCACTACTAATCCAAACTCCATTAGCGGTTAAACTATCACCAATTGCAAGGATATTTCTTGTAGGTTCTGAGGTTGGCTTAGATACAATTAATTTTGTTGATTTTGATCCATAAACATTGCCATTATCATCACATACTTCCAGCGTTAAAGAATAGGTTTGATTATTATTGATTTCTGCTGGTGTCCATTCATAATACCTATTATAGGCATGACCGACAGTCCCTTTAAGTCTTATATAGTAT
>JBAYTC010000005.1:0-37117 GCA_041675825.1 Bacilli bacterium
AAAAGTATGACCAACTTTTGTTGGATTGGCTGGTGCTGTTGCACTAGCTCCATGATTAACAGTAACTGTAGTAATAATTTCTGTTCCATTCTTAAATGTAACTGTATAAGTGTTTATATCAAACACTGCATTTACTTCTAAATTACTTGTTACATTTGTGAATGCTTTATCCCATTCTTTAAAAGTATGACCAACTTTTGTTGGATTAGCTGGTGCTGTTGCATCATCACCTTCCGCAACTTCCTCAGTTTTTAAAATTTCAGTTCCTGACTTAAAAACAACTGTAAACATTGTCGCACTTAAATCCTTAACAGTTATTGTAATTATGCCAGGAATGCCTTGATAGGTAAAAGAAATTACCTGTAAACCTTCTACATCAAATTTTGCTAATTCCTCAGCAGTAAACATTGATACTGTTAAATTAGCATACTTAAAAGTGTCATCACTATATGAAATCTTAATTTGGAATTCAGATAAATCTAAATCTCCTACTATTATTTCATCAGGAGCTGAAACGACTTCCACATTAACAATTGTAGCACTAGGAGTACAACTGACTAGAACGCCAAAAATCGCCAAAATGGCCAACGAAAAAAAGAGTCTCTTCATAACTTTTCTCCTTGTTTGTGTTTATATTAAATTAGAAACGAACGCATGATATACTAGCAAAAATTATATATCATTTCTATGATATAATTATATCACTTTTTGTGTTTACTTACAATATATTATTTTAAAAAAAAAGAAATATTTTCATATTTCTTTTTTTACTTTGCGTACAAGTTTTTTTGTGTATTAAACATTTTACTATATAAACCATTTTTTTTCATCATTTCTTCATGTGTGCCTTTTTCTATAATCTTGCCCTTATCCATTAAATATATAACATCACAATCTATCACCGTTGATAATCTATGAGCAATAATAATCATAGCTTTTTTAGTATTTTGAATAATCAGTTTATTAATTCTTTCTTCACTAAATGGATCAAGTGCGCTTGTAGGTTCATCTAATATATACATATCAGCATCACTTGCAAATACTCTAGCAATTGCAATTCTCTGAACCTCACCACCACTAAAAACAGCGCCATTTCGATTAAACTCTCTAGTTACTTGTGTATAAATCCCTTCATCGAGTTTTAAGATTTTTTCTTTCATACCAACCATTTCTAAAGCATCCCAAACTTTTTGTTCATCTTCATTTGATTGGATTTTACGCATTAAAATGTTTTCTCCAATAGATAACGCATAAATTTGAAAATCTTGAAAAACAACAGAATATCTATTTCTTAAAGATTTTTGATCAATACTATCATATTTATTACCATCAACAAATAAATAACCTTCGCTTGGTAAATAAAAATTAAGAATTAATTTCGTTAGTGTTGTTTTTCCACTACCATTTAATCCAACAAGAGCAATTTTTTCACCTTTTTTTATTCTTAATGATAAATCCTCAATACTAAAATTATCAGTGTTTTCATATTTAAAATTAATACTATCAATATTTAATTCCTCAAACTTGTCTATTTCCAAACCCTTCCTGCCTTCTAATTTTCCTTTATAGTTCACTAACCAAATAAAATCATCGATATATAAAGAGTTTTCTTTTAAAGTTGTAAGTATATTTATAGCATCTATAAAATTTGATGAAAATTGAAAAGTTGCATTTAAAGAAGAGGTAAATATAGATATCGTAATATACCCCTTAAATAATTGATAAGCTAAGTAAATATATACTAAACCTCTCTCAATTAATCCTTTAACCAAATTATGAAGAGCATGTAACCACACTACTTTCTTATGTGTATTAGCGTATTTTTTATTTATAACTTCAGCACTCTCTAAATATTTAGTGGTGAGTAAATTAGAAATATTAGTGGTTTTAATCTCCCCCGCAAATCTTTGACGATAAAAAGTTCGATTAACATAATTATACATTCTTCTTTCAGATTCTGTTTGTTTACTCCATATATACCAACTTTTATTGATTGCATTAACTGCTAAAATATTAACAATTGCAGATAAAACAATAATAGAAATTAAAATAAAATCGCTAGCAATTATTACACCTAAAGCAATTACTATAAGAAAAGAAGTTAAAAACCTAACAATATTATTAAAAACAGTCATTCCCATCCAAGTACCTTCTCTAAGCGCACGTGAATAATTGTCATAAAACTCTGGATTATCAAACATTTCCATATCAACATTCTTTACTTTTGAAAATAAAAAATGTTGCATCTTTTTCATAAAGATTATTCGGTATCTTGGGTTAATATAATTTGTATAAAACATTTTAAAGAATGAAGTGACTAACACTAAAACTAAATATAAACCAACTGATTTATAAAGTATAGAAATCTCTTCGCCAGCCATAACTAGTTCAATTGTTTCCTTTATAAGCTGAACCTTTAAAACTGCCAAAAGAACAGATGAAGCAATGTTTAAAATAGCAAATATAACAAGTAAAGGACAAAACTTAAAAACAAATTTAAGAACATATAAATTATTTTTAAACATCTTCATAGTTTCCACCTAGATATTTACTTGCTTGCGAAGTAAACATTTTCTTATAAATTCCATTAAGCGTCATAAGTTCTATATGATTACCACTCTCAATTATTTCACCATTTTCAAATAAGAAAATTTTATCAGCATTTACAGTTGTGGTTAATCTGTGAGAAATAAACACAATTGTCTTATTTTTACCAATTTCAAGCATATTATGATATATTTGTGCTTCACTTAAAGGATCTAAAGCACTTGATGGCTCATCAAGAATAAGCAAATTATAATTTTGAGCATAACCTCTTGCAATAGCAATTCTTTGCTTTTGACCACCACTAAAAATAACTCCATCAACATTAAACTCTCTAGTAACTAAAGTGTTTATACCATCTTTTAAATTCATAACAAAATCTTTTAAACCGCTAAATTCTAGGGCTTGATCTATTATTTTAAAATCTTCTTCACTTGAAGGCTTTCTAAAAATAATATTTTCAGCAATTGTTGCTGCATACACTTCAACATTTTGAAAAACTGCACCAACTTGCTTCCTTAAACTAACTGCATTTAATTCCCTATAGTTTTCATTGTTAATTAGTATATCTCCTTCTGTTGCATCATATAAGCGAAGCAATAGTTTAACTAAAGTTGTTTTCCCTGCTCCGTTTGTTCCAACAATAGCAATCTTCTCACCTTTTTTAATTGACATATTTATATTATTTAAAACATTATTTACTCCATCATAAGCAAATGAAACATTTTTTAACTCAAGTGTTGAAAACTCTTCATCAAAAGGTTTAAATTCTTCACCTTCAATTTTAGACTTCATACTTAACACTTCAAAAGGTATTTTACACTCAATAGCACTGTTTTGTAAACTACCGATGGATGTAACAAAACCTGTTACTATTGTTGATAAAGTTGTTGCTGCTATTGTCAGTGAAGAAAAATCACTTAATGATATATTATCTATAGTTGCATAAGCTAAAACAGCTAAAGTTACTGGATAAATAGAAGTTATTAAAATATCACCAAAATAACTTAACCATGTTTTTTTCACTATCACTTTGTCAATTATATCAACAATTGCATCATTTGCAATTTCATTATTTTCCAAAAGAATATCTTCAATTTGACTAGTTTTTAAATCCGCCATTGAATCCTTAATAAAAAAAGTTCTATTTACATAATTTCTTTGTCTAAAATAGGGTCTTTGCTTTGATAATGCTTGAAAATCAAGAACGCCAATTCTAAATCTAAGTAACGCATAGATTAAACCAACACCAACAGCATATAAAACAGCCAAATAGTGCATACTAAATATTATCGCAAATATAGATAGACTTTGAAAAACTAACTTGACTATACTTATTAGTCCATTAGCGCTGTCATATATTCTGGTTGTTCCACTTTCAAGTGCTCTTGTGTAATCATTTAAGAACTTTGGACTTTCATGAAAATCATAATCAATCTCATCTAGTTTTTTATAAAACAAAATTGATAAATGTACTTTAAAATTTCTTTCAATATAAGTTCTAAAATAATTAGTTATAAATGTTGCTACATTTACAGCAATAAAAACAATAGAAAATATAATAACAGCAGTAATCATTTCTGTCATATCTTTATTATCTTCATAGATGGTAACAATCTGCCCAACTATTCTAATTGGAATAATAACTAAAATAATACCCAAAAATATATTAATAATTTCTATTAATATCGTCCATGGGTATTTTTTTAATAGCAACATTAAAGACTTAAAAGAATATTTCATAATAACAACCTCTTTTTTTATTATAGCACAAAACAATAACAAGATAAAGTCAAAATAAAAATCCACCGTAGTGGATTAAAATATTATGAAATAAATGATTACAAGAAGTAATGACGGAATCATATTGGCTACTTTAATTTTCTTTTCCGTAATAAAGTTTAAGCTAAGACAGGCAACTAAAACATAACCAACAGCACTAAAGCCATTAATAAAATCAATTGGCAAGAAATTTCCTAACCATATACTAAGTAAAGTTAAAAATCCTTGATAAAACAAAACAACAAAAGCAGAAAATAATACTCCAATACCTAAAGTGCTTGCTAAAATAATACTAGTGACACCATCAAGTGCAGACTTCATATAAATTATTGAAGAATCTCCTAACCCAGCACTAATACTTCCGACAATAGCCATTGCTCCAACACAAAATATTAATGTTGAATCGATGAAGGCTTCAGATATTTTTGACTTATTAAATTTTGTTTCAACATATTTACCAAATCTATTAACATACTTATCTATATCTAGATATTCTCCAATAAATGTTCCTAATGCAATGGTAATTATTAACAGCAACTCATAATTGGTTTTTATTATGTTTTCATCAATAGTGACTGTATGTTTGACTACGCCTAAAACACTTATAATAAAGACAACAATACCAATTGCTTTTAAAACACTTTTAGTAACGTCTTCTTTAATAAACTTTTTTAGAGTAATGCCAACCACACTACCAATGATAATTGCTAAAAAATTAATTATAGTTGCTAACATATTTCACCTTTTATTCAATTATTTTTTTGACTTTTTTCTTTAAATCAATTCTAGGCACTAATACTACTCTTTTACATCCACAACATTCTAACTTATAATCAACACCAGTTTTTAATACTTTCCAATTCTTTGAACCACATGGATGAACTTTTTTTAGTTCTAATATTTGTCCAACATCATATAAATTAGCGTTCATTTATAATCTCCATTTTATTTACAGCAAAGTCTATATTATTTTCTTTTAATATATCTATTATCATCTTCATTAAATGTCTTTCAACAAGATAATGTTGCTCTGGTAATGTCTTAGCAACTACCTTAATTGTGCTTCCTTGTGAATTTATATCAGTTAATCCAAGAACATTAGGACCTTCAATAATTTCTGAAAATAAATCTTTAATTGGTGGCAATTTTTCTTCTAGTATTGCAATTATATTAGATACATCTTCTCTATGGTTGATTATGAAAGTTACCTCAGCCATCGAAAAGTTTCTTGAAAAATTAATTAAGCTTTTAATACTACCATTGGTAATACATTTTTCTTCACCTTTACTATTAACTAGTCTAGTTGATCTTAAACCAATTTGCGTCACTTTACCTTTAAATCCATCTACTTCTATAACTTCATCCACATCATATGCGTTCCCAAAAACAATTGTTATACCAGATAACAAATCATTAATTAATCCAAGTGAACCTAAACCTACAATTAAGACAATAATTCCCATAGCTATTAAAAGAACCTTGGTGTTAAAATCCCAAATAGTAAGTAGTGTTAAAGCGAGTATAATAATTAAAATATACTTTACAATACTGTTTATAACATCCGCTAAATTTGCAACACGTTCATTTTTTGCTTTTTTAATTGATCTAAGTGTGATTAATCGAATTATTATAATAATTAGTAAGATTATTAAAATTGATGCAATTGAAGTAATTATGTTTCCAACATTATCTCTTAAAAATTGTACTAAATCATTAAACATATTAATCACCTCCTAGTTATTACTTATTATTTCTTTTGCTAATTCACGATATTCTTTACTTGCACGTGAATTATAAGCGAATTTTAAAACACTTTTCCCATGCATTGGTGCTTCTTGTAAATGACTTGACCTACTTATAATAGTTTTTAGAGTCTTAACAGGAAATAATTCTTTTACTTTGTCAATTATATTATAACCAAATAAATTCCTATTATCTAATTTAGTTAAAAGTATTCCCTCAATTTTTAAACTACCTTTAGTAGCTTTCTTTTTCTTTTGAATTTGGTTTATTTTATTAACCATTTGTGTCAATGCATCATATGCAAAATATTCACACTCAACAGGTATCAATACAGAATCACTTGCAAACAAAGCATTATCAATAACCATTCCAATTGAAGGAGGACAATCTAATAGTATATAATCATAATCATCCTTGATTTTAGATAGTTTCTTAGCTAATACAAGATTCCATTTACTGTCATTAACTAAATCTTTTTCAATGTTAGCTAATTTATTAGACGCAGGTATTATGTGAAAGTTTGTATCAATAGATGCATAGATTGTTTGATCAATGTCTAGGTCAGTTGAAAGTAAATCATAACTAGTATGATCAACTAATTCTCTTGATAATCCTAATCCTATTGTCGCATTTGCTTGTTCATCTAAATCGATAAGCAGCACTTTTTTACTTTCATTACATAGCGCAGCACCTAAATTGATAGCAGTTGTTGTCTTCCCAACTCCACCTTTTTGATTTGCTATTGCAATTATTCTACCCACGTTACTACCCCCCCCTTTATAAAGGTTTACTCTTTATATCCTTATATAATCTAGGATATATTATATTCGTTTCCATTTTTTTATAAATCTTAATTAGACTATGTGTTCCATAGTTATTGCTTAACTCATATTCATAACATTCATCAATTGATGAGTCTAGTAGCTTTAAAGCTCGCTTTGATTGTTCTACTTCAGTACTGTAATTTGAACCTTTTAAAGCAACAAAATATCCTTTAACCTTAACAAGGGGTATGCATAATTCAAGAAGAATCGGAAGAGAAGATACAGCTCTAGCAACTACTAAGTCAAAACTTGATCTTAAGTTTTTCATATCTTCTGCTCTACCATTTATTATTATAACATCTTTTAATCCTAATTTCAAAACTAATTGTGATAAGAAATTACATCTTTTTGCAGTTGGTTCAATAATTGTTAGTTTTAGATGGGGGTATTTGATTTTAATAACAACCCCAGGAAAGCCTGCTCCGCTTCCAACATCACAAATACTATTGATATTATTTAAATCTATAATTCTATCAACGGATAATGAATCTTCAAAATGCTTTATATATACTTCTTCTTTATCAGTAATTGCTGTTAAATTATACTTCTTATTTTCACTAACTAAAAAATCATAATATGTTTCTAATTTATCCATTACGTTTTCTACTTTCTAAATGCACAAGCAAAACAGAAATATCACTTGGATTAACCCCACTTATTCTAGTAGCTTGAGAGATAGTCGCTGGTTTAACCTTTTTTAACTTATCCTTTGCTTCTAATGCAATATTTGGTATCTTATCATAATCAATATCTTCAGGTATTTTCTTGGTTTCAAGAACTTGAAGCTTTTTTGCATTCTTAAATTCTTTTTTAATGTATCCTTCATATTTAATAGCAATTAATATTTCTTCTTTAGTATTGTCATCTATATCATATTTTAATCCTGTTAACACCTCAACATCATCAAAATTGACATCAGGTCTTTTCAAAAAATCAAAACAATTAACTTTATTATTTATGATTTGTCTGTTATTATCTATTAAATAATTATTAATAGTGTTTTTAGGATTAATGTATGTGGTTTTTAATTCTTCTATAATTTCATCTATTAATTGCAACTTTTTTAAATATCTATTATATCTAACTTCTGAAATCAAACCTATTTGATAACCATGTTCAAGAAGTCTTGCTTCTGAATTATCATTTCTTAATAATAGTCTAAACTCAGCTCTTGAAGTTAATAATCTATATGGGTCTTTAACTCCTTTAGTGATTAAATCATCAACCAAAACTCCAATATAAGCTTCGTCCCTTCTTAAAATCAATGGTTCTAAATTATCTAATTTTCTTGAAGCATTAATACCAGCCATTAAGCCTTGACAAGCTGCTTCTTCATAACCACTTGTCCCATTAACTTGCCCAGCAAAAAATAAACCGCTAATGTTCTTTGACTCTAAAGAATATTTAAGTTGCATTGGATCAATAGCATCATATTCAATGGCATATGCATATTTAGTAATTATTGCATTTTCTAATCCTGGTATTGAATGAACCAATAATTCTTGGATATGATGAGGAAAACTAGTTGAAAGTCCTTGAATGTACATTTCATCTATTTGCAAACCTTCTGGTTCAATAAATATTTGATGTCTTTCCTTGTTGCTAAACCTTACAATTTTATCTTCTATAGATGGACAATATCTTGGGCCAACCCCTTCTACAACTCCGCTATACATTGCTGAGGAATGTAGATTTTCATTTATAATTCTATGCGTTTCTTCTGTAGTATATGTTAAATAACATGGAACTTGATTTTCAAGGCCAATTGGTTTAGTTGTTTCATCACTAAAATGCCATTTTTGAGAATCACCATATTGGATTGTTGTTTTATCATAATCAATTGAATCTTTCTTAATTCTAGGCGGAGTACCCGTTTTTAGCCTAATTAATTTAAACCCAAGTTTCTTTAATGATTCGCTTAATCCACTAGTCGTTTTTTGGTTTTCTGGTCCTGATTTTGTTGAGGAGCTACCAACAAGAATATGGCTTCGCATATATGTTCCACTAGCAATAATCACAGTTTTAGACTTTATTATTTCATTACTTTCTGTTAATACTCCAACTATTTTATTGTCTTCAACAACCAACTCTTCAATAAATACTTCTTTTGTTTCAAGATTTTTAGTCTCATTAACAACTTTCTTCATATATTCTGGATAAGTTGTTTTATCTGCTTGAGCACGTAGTGCTCTTACTGCTGGCCCCTTTGAACTATTAAGCATTTTAAGTTGGAGTAAAGTTTTATCAATTGCCTTAGCCATTTCTCCACCTAAAGCATCAATTTCTCGAACAATAATCCCTTTTGCTGGTCCTCCAATTGAAGGATTGCAAGGCATGCTTGCTATTTTATTTAAATTTCCTGCTATTAGCAGTGTTTTTTTATTTAATCGGGCTGATGCTAACGCTGCTTCTACTCCAGCGTGACCAGCACCTATAATTATTACATCATACATCTTCTATCACCTTTGATTTATTTTACCACAAATTACATATAATTGTAAAAAAAACTTTATTATTTTTATTTTTATTAAAAAATGATATAATATCACTATGGAGGTTCTTATGAATAATTGGAGTTTAAAAAATTTATATTTAGGATTAGATGATCCTAAATTTATCAAAGATCAAGAATTACTTGATCAAAGTTTAGAAATGTTGGTTAAAGAGGCTAAGAAAGTTGCTGAAGATTCAAATTTTAGTAATGAAAATGTCATTAAAAATCTTGAAAATAGTTTAATTTTCCAAGAAGAAATTAATATGTTGGCTACTAAATTATTTGCATTCGTTAGTTTAACTTTGGCTGTTGATTCAAGAAATATGGAATTTAATAATGCTATGGTTGTTCTCCAACAAAAAGCTGTTAAATTTGCATTACCTGAAACTTTGTTTAGAAAATATGTTGCTAGAATTGAAAATCTAGAAAACTTAATTAAACAAAGCGAACTACTTACTGAATACAAGTTTATGTTAAATGAAATTAAAGAAGATAGCATACATCTATTATCCGAAGTTGAAGAAGTTATGGCAGCAGAACTAAATCAATCAGGTGGATCATTGTTCTCAAAACAACAAAATGACTTAACTTCTAGTGTAGAGATTAATTTTAGAGGAGAAGTTAAGAATCTAGCTCAAATTAGAAATCTTGCATATGTCGATGATCAAGAAACTAGAAAAGAAGCATATTTTGCTGAGCTTGATGCTTACAAAAAAATTGACAAAGCGACTGCATTTTCACTAAACGGTATCAAAAAGCAAGTAATAACTATGGCAAATAAAAGAAAGTATGACTCACCACTTGATGAAGCACTTAGGTTAAGTCGAATTAATAAAGATGTTTTGGATGCATTAATTCAAGCAATGAAAGAATACTTACCTGAGTTTAGAAAATATCTAAATCGCAAAGGTGAATTGCTTGGTCATAAGAACGGGCTACCTTTCTATGATCTGTTTGCCCCAATGGGATCAAGTAATAAAAAATATTCAATTGAAGAAGCTAAGGAATTTGTTCTTAAAAACTTCAAAACATTTTCAGATGACTTGTACGGTCTAGCAAAACGTGCTTTTGATGAGGATTGGGTTGACTGGACACCAAAACAAGGAAAGCGTGGAGGCGCATTTTGCAGTCGTATTTATCCTTTGAAAGAAAGTAGAATTATGACTAATTATGATGGTTCAATAGGTGATATCTCCACAGTAGCTCATGAGCTAGGTCATGCTTATCATAATTTCATTGTATACAATGAAAGAATATTTAATGCTGACTATCCGATGCCAATTGCTGAAACTGCATCAATTCTTTGCGAGACTATTGTTAAAAAAGCAGTTCTAAAAGAATCAAAGGATAAAAATGAAATCTTAGGCATGATTGAGCAAGAACTTCAAGATTCAACCCAAGTTATTGTAGATATCTTAAGTAGATTTATTTTTGAATCTGAAGTGTTCGCTCGTACAAAAAATGAGTTCTTAAATGAAGATACCTTAAATCAAATAATGATTAAAGCTCAACTTGAATCTTATGGTGATGGATTAGATAAAGATTTTTTAAATCCAGGAATGTGGATTAATAAAAGTCATTACTATTCAACAGGAAGAAGTTTCTACAACTTCCCATATGCCTTTGGTTTGTTGTTTGCAAAAGGTATATATGCTAAATACTTAGAAATTGGAGAAGATTTTGTTGAAGATCTAAGACAATTACTTAGAACTACTGGTAAGGCTAGCTTAATTGATGTTGCAAAACAAATTAATATTGATATAACAGATGTTCAATTTTGGAGAAGTTCTCTTGAAGTTATCAAAAAAGATATTGAATTATTCCTGGATATCACAAAATAAAAAAGGGCTTTTTGCCCTTTTTATGATTTTTGTTGTCTTTTGGTTTTTATTCTAATTATTAATATTACAAGACCGACTCCCAAAACGACTCCAATCATATCAATTAATACATCACTCATCAGTCCGGCACGCCCAGGTACATAAGATTGTATTATTTCATCTATGATTGCAACAATTCCTGGTAGTGAAATACTATAGATTAATCTATACATATCTGACATATTTAAAAGACTAAAATATAATGTGAACAGGATGGCTAACACAAAATACTCAAATATATGCGCAAATTTTCTTATTAACAAATGTGTGGTTATCGGATCAACACTAATGTTTAGTTTAGAAAAGATATTCAAAACCAAGTTCAATGCCCACCCACTTGATTGTGAGGACGAATCAGCATTTTGTAAAGAATTATAAAATATAAAACATATCCATATTCCTATAGCTATTAATAAAAAGTTCTTTTTCATTTGGATTTCCTCACTTTTTTGTAGTAAACATAGTTTATAACTATGTTTGCAGCCATAAATGCAATCCCCAATAAGAAACTATTTATGAAATTTAAAGTAAGTATCAGTGAGATAATTACATAAGTGAATGAACAAGCCAGTCCGATTATGGCAAATTTTGCAGGAATTTTCTTTTCTTCAAATTCGTAAGCATTCTTCGAATACCAAAATCCTGTAAAGATTAATAAAACAAACAATGTGTTTGAAAATGTATTAGCAAAATAAGGAATTATCATTTCTTGATCATAGGCGTTTGTAGAAATAATAAAACCAAGTAAATATAAGAATATTGCAAAAAAGTAACTAGTGTTTGATTTAGATTTATCTTTTCTATAGAAAAAACGAGATGGTTCACTTAAGTTATGATATATATAGTTTTTCTCTATATCATCAGTGTTTTCTAGTATATCATTAACTTCATAATCTGTATATACATCAGAAAGTTTAGAGATTCTATTTAAAATATAACGTTTTTGCTTGTAATTTATTGATAAATAACCTATAATATTACAATCCAGGCATACTTTTTTTTGACTATGCTTCTTACATTTATAACAATAATATGAAAAGGATACTTCTTTATTATTGTTTAAAATGATATCTGGATCCATATAATTAGGAATTATGGAATCAACAGCATTCAATTTTTCCACATCACCTTCACAAAGTGGACAAATTTTATTCTCTTCAATTGTCTTAAATCCACATTTATTACATTCATACATTTTAATCACCTATAATAATTATACATTAAAAAAAGCATTTTTCCAACATAAAATTCTTAAATCTGTTGACATATGATTTTTTATATGTTAAAATGGTTTGAACTTCAAAACATTTGAAATTCAAATCAATATGAGAGGAAAAGAATAATGAAAAGAAAAATTGCAATTTTGACGGATAGTTCATCGTCAATCTATAATATCAAACACAATTACGAGAATGTATTTATGATTAATTTACCTTGTTTTCTGGGTGATGCTGTCTACACTGATTTTGAAACTAATGGAAATGAGGCTTTCTATAAAGCTATTAAAGAATCTCCTGAAGTACCTAAGACTTCTCAACCATCAATTGGTGAATCACTTGAGGCTTATAAAAAAATCAAAAATTTAGGTTATACTGATATACTTGTTTTGCCAATATCAAAAGAATTAAGTGGAACATATCAAAATGCTTATCTTGCTAAATCAATGATTGATGATATAAATATTGTCATTGTTGATACACTAACGACTGTATCTGTATTATCAGGTATGGTATTAGAAACGGCTAAAATGATTAAAGAGGATAAATCAATTGATCAAGTTTTAGAAAGAATTGAAGAAATGAAAGGTCAATGGGGTTACTATGTGACTGTAGACAACCTAACTGCTTTAATTAAAAATGGACGTTTAAGTAATGCAAAAGGTTTTGTTGCTAATTTGCTTAAAATTAAACCAGTAATTAAATTCTCTAGGGACGGAAAATTAACTGCTTTACAAAATGTGCGCACATATAATAGAGCTCTTAAAGAAGTTGTTAATAAAGTTGTTAATGAAGTAAGCACTGAAACTGGAGTAATTCATTTATCTTATACTAATAATACTGCTGATATGGAGTTAGTAAAAGCCCTTATCTTAGAAAGACTACCAAATATTAAAATCGAAGTGTATACATTACCAGCAACTGTTGTTGCTCATGTTGGCCTTGCTGCCATCGGTGTTGGATACATAAACTACTAGGAGGATAAAATGTTAGAACAAGTAAAAGACTTAATTTCAAAAGGTTTAAATGTAGATAGAGAAAAAATCACTATTGATACTCATTTACAAAGGGATTTGGGAGCAGATTCACTAGATGCTGTTGATTTAATTATGGAAATAGAAGATACATTTAATGTTGAAATTCCAGACGACGTTGTTACAAATCTAAATACAGTACGTGATATTGTTACATTTTTAGAAAGCAAAAACTAATGACGATATCATCGTCATTTTTTAAAAAATAGGAGGGTATAATGAATTACAAAGAAATTCAAGCAATCATCAAAAACTTCGAGAAGTCTAATATGACTAAACTTGAATTAACAACTGATGAATTTTCAATTAAATTAAGCAAATTAAATGAAGTCACAACTAATATCGTTTCTACAAATAAAGTTGATGAGAATTTAAAAGCAAATGGCGACAGCAAAATTGAAAATAATCATTTTGAACTCAAAAGTCCGCTTGTAGGGACGTTCTACGCTTCAAACAGCCCTAACGGAAAACCATTTGTACAAGTGGGAGATATTGTAAAAGAAAAACAACCTTTATGCATAATTGAAGCTATGAAAATCATGAATGAAATTACATCTCCAATTAATGGAACGATTAAGGAAATTAAAGTTAAAGATGGAGACGCTGTAGGATTTGATGAAGTCCTTATGGTAATTGAATAAAATGACTAACAAAATTTTAATAGCTAATCGTGGTGAAATTGCCGTAAGGATAATTCGGGCTGCAAAAGAATTAGGAATTCCAACTGTTAGTGTTTATTCAAAAGTTGATGAAAATAGTTTACATGTTAAACTAGCAGATGAAGCAATATGCATTGGAAAAGATAAAAGTAGTGATAGTTATTTAAACATAAATAACATTATTTCTGCAGCAATCGCAACTGGAGCTAACGCTATACATCCTGGTTATGGATTCTTGTCTGAAAATGAAAAGTTTGTTAGTATTATCGAAAAATGTAATATTAAATTCATTGGTCCAAGTAGTAAAACAATTTCTTTACTAGGCAACAAGGCATGTGCTCGAGATATTGCTAAACAAGCAAATGTAAATATTGTTGATGGTTCAGATGGTGTAGTAGAAGATGTTTCTGATGCCTTAGAAGTAACCAAAAGAATTGGATACCCTATTTTAATTAAAGCATGTAGTGGTGGCGGCGGAAAAGGTATTAGTGTTATTAAAAATGACGAGGAATTAAGTTATCTTTTTAATCAAACAAAACAAGAAGCATTAGTGAATTTTAATGATGATAGAGTATATATAGAAAAATACATTGAAAATCCTAGACATATAGAAATTCAAATTATGGCTGATTCATTTGGAAATATTGTTCACTTGGGTGAAAGAGATTGTTCTATTCAAAGAAGAAATCAAAAAATGATTGAAGAGTCTCCATCACCATTTGTTAGTGAAGATTTAAGAAAAGAACTGGGAGAGGCTGCAGTAAGAATTGCGAAAATTGCAAATTACGAAAATGCAGGAACTGTTGAGTTCATTGTTGATAAGAATAATAATTATTATTTCATAGAGGTAAACACAAGAATTCAAGTAGAACATCCAATAACAGAGATGGTTACGGGAATTGATTTGATTAAAGAACAAATTAAAATAGCTTATAATAATAAGTTATCATTTACTCAAGAATCTATTAAGTTAATAGGTCATTCTATTGAATGTAGAATTAATGCTGAGGATCCTGATAATAGTTTTAGACCATCACCAGGATTAATTAAAAATGTAATATTTCCCGGTGGTTTGGGGGTTAGAATAGATACACATATTTATCCTAATTACACTATTTCACCATTTTATGATTCAATGCTAAGTAAACTTATAGTATATGCTCCAACAAGACGTGAAGCAATAAGAAAAATGCGTATGGCATTAGAAGAGTTTATGATAGATGGTATAAAAAACAATATTGAACTTCAGTATTTAATAATGTATAATACGGATTTTGTCCGTGGTAGTTATGATACGAACTTTATGAACAAATTTTTAGAAATAGTTAGGATGAGTAGAAATGAATAATTTTATAGATGATAGACAATCAAAAGTTCAAACTTTTAAAAAAGACTTCAGGAAAAGAAATCTCGAAAATCAAAAAACTGATATCCCAGGTGGTCTTTTTATTAAATGTGAGAAATGTAATAATCCTATATATTCAGAGGATTTAGATAAGACTTTAGATTGTTGTCCAAAATGTAACCATCATTTTAGAATAAGCGCTAATAAGAGGTTGGCTATTACACTTGATAATAATTCTTTCTCTGAACTATTTGAGAATTTAGCAACACTTAATCCTCTTGACTTTCCGGAATACATTGATAAAATTTCAAAATATCAGTCACAAACTAGTGAAGTTGAAGCCTTTGTTTGTGGAACGGGTGAAATTTCTGAAATTAAAGTTGCAATAGGCGTTTTGGATAGCTATTTTTTGATGGGTTCAATGGGTTCTGTAGTTGGTGAAAAAGTAACAAGGCTTATTGAATTTTCTACAGAAAACAAATTACCTCTAATTATTTTTAGTGCATCTGGTGGTGCTAGAATGCAAGAAGGGATTTTTTCATTAATGCAAATGGCAAAAACCAGTGCAGCTCTAAAATATCATGATATGGCTGGCTTATTATATATAAGTGTCTTAACTAATCCGACAACCGGAGGTGTTAGTGCAAGTTTTGCTTCTTTAGGGGATATAATAATTGCTGAGGAAGGGGCATTAATTGGCTTTGCAGGGCAAAGAGTTATTAAGCAAACAATTCAACAAGATTTACCTGAAGGTTTTCAAACCTCTGAGTTTCAAAAAGACAGAGGCTTTGTTGATATTATTACAAATAGACGTCAATTAAAAGCTCTATTATCTAATATACTTAGATTACATGGAGGTAAAACAAATGAATAAAGATTTAATTTTTAATAAAGTTTTACTGGCAAGACATATTAAAAGACCTACCGCAGTTAAACTAATCGACTACTTAGTAGATGGTTTTATTGAAACACATGGTGATAGGTTATATCGTGATGACAAAAGTTTAATCTGTGGAATTGGGTACATAAATAATACTCCTATAACAGTAATCGCTCAAGAAAAAGGTGAAACTACTGAAGATAAAATACTACATAACTTTGGAATGCCTCACCCAGAAGGTTATCGTAAAGCTTTAAGAGCAATGAAACAAGCTGATAAGTTTAATCGACCAATCATTTGCATTATCGATACCCCTGGAGCATACCCTGGAATAGGAGCTGAAGAGCGAGGTCAAGGATACGCTATTAGCAATAATCTTAAAGAAATGATCACACTTAATGTTCCCATAATCTCAATAGTTCTTGGTGAAGGTGGTAGTGGTGGAGCACTAGGTATTGGAGTAAGTGATGAAATATGGATGTTTGAAAATTCGATATATTCTATATTGTCTCCTGAGGGCTTCGCTTCAATTTTGTATAAAGATTCAAGTCTAGCTAAGGATGCAGCAGCAATAATGAAACTTACAGCACAAGACCTATATGAATATGGTATCGTTGATTTTATAATTAAAGAAGTAGAAACAGGATTACAAGATAACCCAACATTCTCATTTGAATTATTAAAAAAAGCTTTAATTGATAAAATTCCATTATTAAATAATGTAAAGAAAGAGCAATTAATATTAAACAGATATAACAAATATCGAAAGATTGGTATTTATGAGGAAAATTGATAAATTTATCAATACAATTGGCGAATCATTTTTTGAATTTCAATCAAAACTACAGTTTTTTGAACGTGAATATTTAAAAAAATTCGATATTACTGATGTCACCCCTAATGAGGTTAAGGTTTTATACATAATCGGGACATCAAATACTAAATCAATGTCTGATATTGCTAATGAACTTAGAGTCACAAAAGGTACATTATCAATTGCTATTAACAGCCTAGTGAAAAAGGGGTTTGTTATTAGAACTAGACATAAACAAGATAGAAGAGTAATAATTGTTTATCTTACAAGAAAAAGTTTAAGAATAGTTCGCCACTATGGTAAGTTCTACTTCACATTAATTTCTAAATTAATATATGAACTAGATGAAGAGAGAATTATCCACTTAGCTGAAGTATTAGAAAGTTTAAATAAAATTATTGAGACAAACTTCTATGAAGGATTATCTATGGAGGAGGTTAATGACTTAGAGGATCAAACTGATAATCTAGATCAAATAGAATATGAAGAAGATTAATAATATAAAAATTGTATCAACCGGTAAATATTTACCAAAAAAAGTTGTTAGTAATACAGATTTAGAAAAAATTGTTGAAACAAGTGATGAATGGATATTTTCCAGAACAGGAATAAAAAACAGAAGGTATGTTGAAGAGGAATCAGTTAATGATATGGCATACCTAAGTGCGGTCGATGCTATAAATAAAGTTAATTATGATGTGAACAATATTGATTTAATAATAGTTGCTACATGTTCATCAGTTAGACGTGTACCCAGTGTTGCAAGTTTAGTTCAAGCCAAACTTGGATTAAACCACAAAGCTATCACATGTTTTGATATTAATGCAGCATGTACCGGTTTTATTTATGCACTTGATATTGCTGCTCAATTATTAAATAATAGTACTTTTAAAGGAGCACTTATTATCGGTAGTGAAACTCTTACCAAATTCACAGATTTTACTGATAGAAATACTTGTGTCTTATTTGGCGATGGAGCTGGAGCGATGCTTATAGAAAATACCAATATGATGAAGCCTGCTTATTTCTTTAATGCTTCTACTGGTGATTTTGAAGATACTTTAGTTTGTGATGATTACATTAAAATGGATGGTCGCAAGGTTTATTCTTTTGCCACTAAAGCAATCACAAGTGCTGTTTTAAAAGTACTTTCTGATTTAGAAATTAATATGGAAGATGTAGAAAAAATTATTCCGCATCAAGCCAATCAAAGAATTATTGAAACTGCATCAAAGAACTTGAATGTTGATTTAAATAAATTCTTTATAAATATAGAAAATTATGGAAATACTTCAGCAGCTAGTGTAATAATAGCAATTGATGAGTATTTAGCTGAGTCGGAAAAATTAGAAGATAAGAAAATTGTTGTAGTTGGATTTGGGGGAGGCTTCACATGGGGAGCTTGCTTACTTACATTATAAAGGAGTTTGTATGAAGAATATTTGTGATTTATTAAATATTAAATACCCATTAATTCAAGGAGGAATGGCTAATATTGCTAATCATCAATTAGCAAGTGCAGTATCTAATGCTGGTGGACTTGGTCTTATTGCTTCTGGAGGATGGGATGGAGAGAGAGTTCGAGAAGAAATTAGAAAGACTAGAGAATTAACAGACAAACCATTTGGGGTTAATATTCTATTGATGAGCCCTTTCGCAAGTCAGATTGTTGATGTTGTTATTGAAGAAAAAGTAAAAGTAGTTACAACTGGTGCGGGTAACCCTGGTCCTTACATGGAAAAATTTAAAGAAGCTGGTATAATTGTTATTCCAGTTGTTCCAAGTGTAGCTCTTGCTAAAAGAGTTGCTAGATATGGTGCCGATGCAGTTGTTGTTGAAGGAACTGAAGCTGGAGGACATATCGGTGAATTAACTACGATGGCACTTGTTCCTCAAGTTGTTGATGCAATCGATATTCCCGTTATTGCTGCTGGAGGAATTGCTGATAAACGACAAGTTCTTGCAAGTTTTGTTCTAGGTGCAAAAGGGGTTCAAGTTGGTACGATAATATTGGCATGTGAAGAATGTCCAATTCATATTAATTACAAAAACAAGATAGTTGAAGCAAAAGATACTGATACTATTGTTACGGGAAGAAAAACAGGTGCTCCTGTTAGAGTTCTTAAAAATCAAATGGCAAAAGAATATGTTCGTATGTCTGATGAAGGAGCTACTTTAGAAGAATTAGAAAAAATGACATTAGGTTCCCTAAGACGTGCAGTTGTTGAAGGAGACACCGTTCATGGATCTTTAATGGCGGGACAAGTTGCTGGTATAATCAAACAAATTAAACCTGTAAAAGAAATTCTTCATGACTTATTTGATGATATAGATGAATTAAAAAATAGTATAAGTGTATTTTAAGCTATGAAGTATGGTTTAATCTTTTCCGGACAAGGAAGTCAATATCCGATGATGGGATATAACATATATAATAAGTATGAATATGTTAGAGAAATGTATGATAAAGCAAGTTTAATATTAGGATATGATATTACAAAAATTTGTTTTACAGAAAATGAGTATCTAAATCAAACCATTTATACACAACCGGCAATGTTGATTACTGAAATTTCAATTTATGAGGTTTTAAAACGAGAGTATAATATTAATCCAGAAATCTTGAGTGGATTTAGTTTGGGTGAGTATGCAGCTTTATATACTAGTAAAACTTTTAGTTTTGAGGACATTTTTAAAATTATCAATTTAAGAGCAAAAAGTATGCATGAAGATTCACTACATCACTCAGGAATGATGGTAGCTGTTATTGGATTAAGTTATAATCAAGTAACTGCAGCTTGTAATATGGTAACTGGAGTATATGTTGCAAATTATAATACAGAAAATCAAATTATTATATCACTGCTCAAAGAAAAATTAGATGAAATTACAAGTATTTTAAAATCAATGGGAGCTAAAAGAATTATCCCTTTAAACGTGAGTGGCGCATTTCATAGTCCATTTATGAAAAATTCTAGTGATAAAGTATATGAATTATTATCAAATATAGATATTTCAACATTGCAAACTAATGTGTTACTAAATGTTGATGCATGTGAAGCAAATATAATTTCATTAAAAGAAAAGATGAGAGATCAAATAATTAAACCGGTTCTTTTCCATAACATAATTCAAAAACTAATAAGTGACTACTCATTAGATATTATTATTGAAATTGGACCCGGGAATGTTCTCACTAATTTTTTTAAGAAATATGATCATAATATAAAATTAATTAATATTGAAGATCTTAAAGATTTTCAAAAACTCATGTGAGGGAGGAATTAAATGAATTTATCAGGAAAAATTGCTGTTGTTACTGGCGGAGCTACGGGTATTGGAAGATCTATTTCCTTAATGCTTGCCAAAAATGGTGCAACAGTTATTGTTAATTATAATTCAAGTGAAAAAGCAGCTTTAGATTTAGTTAATGAACTTAAGTCTGAAGGACATAATTGCGATATGATTAAAGCAAATATATCAGTTTATGAAGATTCTTTAAAACTAATAGATTACGTTATCCAAAAATATTCTAGAATAGATATTTTAGTTAATAATGCGGGAATCACAAAAGATAACTTATTACTTAGAATGAGTGAAGAAGAATTTGATCAAGTAATTACAACAAATTTAAAAGGAACATTTAACACATCTAAACATGCGATTAAATATATGACAAAACAGAGATATGGGAAAATTATTAATATTTCTTCTATTGTTGGATTAATTGGAAATGCTGGCCAAGCAAACTATGCTGCTTCTAAAGCAGGTATTATTGGTATGAGCAAATCCATGGCAAGAGAACTTGCAAAAAGAAATATTACATGTAATGTCGTATGTCCAGGTTTTATTAAAACAAAAATGACTGATGTTTTAGATGAAAACTTGGTTAATCAAATGTTAAATAATATTCCACTAAATCGTTTGGGTGACCCTGATGATGTTGCTAATCTAGTATTATTCCTTGCTAGTGATAAGTCTAATTATATAACTGGTCAAACTATTAATGTTGACGGTGGAATGGTAATGTATTAGGAGGTTATATGAAAAGACGAGTCGTAATAACGGGAATGGGGGCTGTAACCTCAGTTGGAAATGATGTTTCTTCTATGTGGGAATCATTGATAAATGGTAAATGTGGAATTGATTTTATTACTCAGTATGATGCTAGTAATAATAAAGTTAAGATAGCTGGTGAAGTTAAAAATTTACAACCTGAATTATACTTGGAACCATCTGAATATAGAAAGCTAGATCGAGTTATAACATTGGCCTTAGTTGCCGCTACCCAAGCATATAATCAAAGTGGATTAAAAGATTTCGATCCTTTAAGATTTGGAACCTTTATCGGTAGTGGTATTGGTGGAATAAACACAATTTATGATGAAGCAATAAAATCAATGGAAAAAGGAACAGATCGAGTATCTCCTTTCTTTATTACAAATTCTATAATAAACTTAATTGGAGGTAATATTGCTATAAAATTTAATGCTAAAGGACCAGCAATACCTGTTGTTACAGCATGTTCAGCTGGGACTAATGCAATCGGAGAAGCCTTTAGATACATTAGAGACGGTTATATCGATATTGCATTTGCTGGGGGGAGTGAATCTTCTATCAATGCATTAAGTGTTGGTAGTTTTACTACTATGAGAGCATTAAGTTTTAATAACGAACCAAACAATTCCTCAATACCTTTTGATAAGAATCGTAATGGTTTTGTAATTGCTGAGGGAAGTGGTGTATTAATACTTGAAGAATTAGAACATGCTCTTTCTAGAAATGCTAATATACTAGGAGAAATTGTTGGTTATGCATCAACTTGTGATGCGTTTCATATCACAGCTCCTGATGAGACGGCATTTGGCATTACTGAATGTATTAAACTTGCTTTAGAAGATGCTAAAATTAATCCTTCTGACATTGACTATATAAATCCTCATGGAACATCTACTCCATACAATGATAAACTTGAAACTTTAGGAATTAAAAATGTATTTAAAGATCACGCTTATAAATTAAATATAAGTGCTACTAAATCAATGACTGGTCATGCACTAGGAGCGATAGGGGCTATAGAAGCAATAATTACTACCAAAGTTATAGAAACAAATACAATCCCACCAACTATCAACTTGAAGGAAAGAGATCCAGAATGTGATTTAAATTATACATTAGATAAATCTATTAAACGTGATGTTAATTATGCAATAAGTAATAGTTTAGGTTTCGGTGGTCAAAATGCTGTATTAGTTTTTAAGAAATATCAAGGAGAATAATTCATGGTTTTAAACAGTAATCAAATTCAAGAAATCATTCCTCATCGCTATCCCTTTCTATTAGTAGATCGAATAGATTACCTAGAAGTTGGAAAAGGAGCAAAAGGAATTAAAAATGTAACAGTTAATGATTATTTCTTTTTGGGTCATTTCCCCCAACAACATGTGATGCCTGGAGTTTTAATTATTGAAGCTCTAGCACAAGTTGGTGCTGTTGCTATTTTATCAAGTGAAGAAAATAAGGGAAAAATTGTATATTTTGCTGGTATAAAAGAAGCGAAATTCAAAAGAAAAGTAATTCCTGGAGATACTTTGACTTTAGAAGCCAATCTAACAAGATTAAAAGGAAAAATTGGAATTAGTGAGGCTACTGCTAAAGTAAATAATGAAGTGGCTTGTCAGTGCACAATAATGTTTGCTATTGGAGACTAAAGAATTTCTTTATTCATACTATTTTATATGATATAATATAATAAAAAGGTAGGTACTCAAATGAAAATTACTAAATTTATTATTATTGTATTACTATTTATAATTTCAGGATGTAAAGAAAATATTGCTGCTAGCGAAGTAACAATATTCTTTCTATCTAATGGTGGAAACAATCTAAATGATTTAAATGTTTTTAAGGATGATGAAATCACTCTTCCCACACCAATTCGTGAAGGCTACAACTTTATTGAATGGAAGGACACAGAAGGCATTTCTTATCCTATGGTATCCAAATTTACTGATGACATCACCCTAGTTGCCCAATGGCAAATTAAGAAGTTTACTGTTAAATTTGTTGATTACGATAATACTATATTAAAACAAGAAGTTATTGATTATAATAAGACTGCACCCAAACCTGAAAATCCATCTCGTAGTGGATATAGTTTTGTCGGATGGGACCAAGATTTTATTAATGTAAAATCAGACTTAATTGTAAATGCTATTTATGAGGAATCAACTATTGGATTAGAATTTAATTTGATTGGTGAGGAATATGCTGTAGTAGATTACATTGGTGAAGCTAAGAATGTCATTATTCCTAGTCATTATAATGGTAAAAAAGTTACAACAATCGGTAAAGAAGCTTTCAAAATGTCAAATATTATAAGTGTAGTAATTCCTGATTCTATATTATACATTGAAGAATATGCTTTTCTTGAATGTTCTTATTTAGAAGAAGTAAATATACCTACATCAGTAATAGAAATTAAAAAATCTGCTTTTGAAAACAATGTGGCATTACATAAAGTTACAATTGGGGCAAAAGTTATAGGTAATTCTGCTTTTTATAATTCGAGTAGTTTAGTTGATATAAATATATTAAACAATACAGAAACAATTGGTGAAGGGGCATTCTATAATTGTGCTAATCTAATTAATCTTACAATTCCAGATAGTGTTACTTCAATTGGAGATAATTTTGTTTCTTGGTGTCAAAAACTAGAAACGATATCAACTTCAGCTGATAATGTTGATAATTTACAACAAATTATAAATAATGTTAACTTAATATATGTTAAATCATTAAATATGACTGTTATGCCCACAAAATAAAAATAACAGATTTATTCTGTTATTTTTTTTCGTCTTCTTTAATTAAATTCATATTTACATGACAATAACCTGTTGGATTTTTTTGCAAGTAATCTTGATGATATTCTTCTGCTAAATAATAATGTTTTTCCTTTTGAACTTCAACAGCAACTTTTCTATTGTACTTTTTACTCATTTCATTCATAAAATCTTCAGCAATAGTTTTATCTTCGTCATCTTGATAATACACACCAGTGCGATATTGAACTCCAATATCTCCACCTTGCTTGTTTATTGAAAATGGATCAATAAATCTAAACATGTGCGATAAAATGGTTTTTAAACTAATAATGCTATCATCATAGTATAATTCACACGCTTCAACATGATTTGCTTTATGTGATATTAAATCTTGATATGTTGGATTTTCCATATTTCCGTTTGCATAGCCAACAGTTGTCTTAGTTACTCCTTTTAGTCTTTTGAAATATTCTTCAACTCCCCAGAAACAACCACCACCAATTACTATTCTTTTTTCCATAAAATCTATCTCCTTAGTTATATATAATATTTTACATTATTTTCTAATAATTACAAGATTAATGTTTTGACTAAGGCTTTATTTTATCAATATTTATGTTATAATAATATTAAGAGAGGTGTATAAATGTATAAAATACTTAAGAAAACAGTTTTAAATGAAAGTATTCGTATCATAGAAATTGAAGCTGTTGATATTGCTAAGAATGCATCAGCGGGGCAATTCATAATAATAAGAACAGGCGAGAATCATGAGCGTTTACCTTTTACAATATTTGATAAAACCAATAATTCCATATCGATTCTATATCAAATTGTCGGTTCAGGCACTAAACTTCTAGATCAACTTAATGAGAATGATTATATTCTAGATGTTGCTGGACCTTTAGGAAATCCTACAGATATAAAAAATATTAAAAAAGCCATTGTTGTCGGTGGGGGGGTTGGTTGCGGAGTTGCTTTTCCTCTTGTAAAGGCCTTATATGAAAACCAAATAAATGTAACTGCAATCACTGGTTTTAGAAATAAGGATTTCGTTATTCTTGAAGATTTATTTAAAGAATATACTAATAATCTATATATTACTACTGATGATGGATCTTATAAAAGAAAAGGACTAGTGACTGATGTTCTTAATGATTTGTTAGAAAAGAATCAATATGACATTGTTTATGCTATTGGGCCCTTAATCATGATGAAATATGTATGTCAAGTAACAAAAAGATACAATATTCCAACTATTGTAAGTTTAAATCCGATAATGATTGATGGAACTGGTATGTGTGGGGGATGTCGAGTAAGCGTTGATGGAAAAATGAAATTTGCATGTGTTGATGGTCCTGATTTTGATGGACATTTGGTTGATTTCGATTTAGCTATTTCTCGTAATAAGTCCTATTTGGATTTTGAAAAACATAAATATGAAGAAACATGTAACCTATTCAAGGGTGACAAACATGAATAGAGAGAATATGAAATGTCAAGATCCGTTAATTAGGATTACAAATTTTGATGAGGTCGCATTAGGCTATACTTATGAGCAGGCGATGAATGAAGCAAGTCGATGTTTACAATGCAAAAAGCCTTTATGTGTGAGTGGATGTCCAGTAAATATAAATATTCCAAAATTTATTAAAGAAATTCTTGATAATAATTTAGAAAATGCTCTACAAACAATTAATGAAGCAAACTTATTCCCATCTATTTGTGGGAGGGTATGTCCACAGGAATCTCAATGTGAAGCCCTTTGCGTTTTGAATAAAAAGTCAACTTCAGTTGCTATTGGAAATCTAGAGAGATTTGTGGGCGATAATTCAACATTTAAAATGGTTGAACTGAAAGAAGAAATTGCAAAAAAAGTTGCTATAATCGGTTCTGGACCAAGCGGTCTTGCTTGTGCCTATGAACTTAAAAAAATGGGATATGATGTTACTATTTTTGAGGCTCTACATATTACTGGTGGTGTTTTAGCATATGGAATACCCGAATTTAGATTACCAAAAAAGCTAGTTCAAGATGAGGTCGATAAATTAGTCAAAATTGGTGTTAAAATTAAAACCAATTATGTAGTTGGTCAGACTATAACAATTAAACAATTGGAAGAAGATGGTTTTCAGGCATTCTATATTGCAAGCGGAGCTGGATTACCGAAATTCATGGGTATACCTGGTGAAAACTTAATTGGTGTATTTAGTGCTAACGAATACCTAACAAGGATTAACCTTATGAAAGCTTATCAAAACACTTCACAAACCCCAATGTATAATTCCAAAAATGTTGTTGTAATTGGTGGAGGAAATGTAGCAATGGATGCGGCAAGGTCAGCAAAAAGATCTGGTGCTGAAAATGTGTATGTTGTGTATAGAAGAAAAAAGGAAGATATGCCGGCTAGAGTTGAAGAAATTCATCATGCTTTAGAAGAAGGTATTGAGTTTTTCTTTGCATCAAATCCGATTGCAATACATAAGGACGATAATAATAAAGTAAATGGTATCGAATGTATAACAATGGATTTATCAACTATTGACGAATTTGGAAGAAATAACCCTATACCAATAGCAAATAGTAATTTTAATATTCAATGTGACACAGTTATTATGGCATTAGGTAATCATCCTAATCCAATTATAAAAAAGAATCTAACAAACTTAGAAGTTAATAAAAATGGAACAATTATTGTAAATGAAAAACAGCAAACATCAATATCAAATATATTTGCTGGCGGTGATATCGTAACCGGAGCTGCTACTGTTATTCTTGCAATGGGAGCTGGAAAAACTGCAAGTATTGCAATCGATGAATATCTTAAAAATAAATAAATAAAAGCCAAGGTTATAAATATTTATAACTTTGGCTTTTAAATTACTCTTTAATGTATTCTATTTCTTTTCCATTAATTATTTTTCGATACCCATCAATATTATTAGGAAGTTTATCAATGCAATCTATACCATTAAGGGCAATTAATCTTAGAAGTTTACCCCTCATTTGTTTATTTGTTACCGAAATTTTTCTTCTTTTTCCATTAATCATATCAACAAATGATAATCTATATAAATTGTTACTTTTAATAAGAGAAGTAAACTCTTCAGATGCTAAACTCAGAATTATTACATTCGATAAAGCATTATTAAACTCATCTACCCATAATTCTTTAGGATTAATATTCTTGGTATTATAATCTAATCGATACTTTTTGATTGAATCATTAAATTTTAATATTCCATATAATGCATCTAGAATAACAACATTATCAAATATATAATCTCTAGCTTCTGCATTTAAACTTTCAAAATCTAAACTTATAAAACTTTGTCCATTATATAAAGAATATACTTTATAAGCTGGGTTTTCTGTAAATAAGTGATAGTAATTATACACTTCATCATATATTTTATCTGAAATTTTAAAATTATTAATAAACTCTTTTTTATCCCAACTAGAAATAATATCTATAATTTTTATTGTTTTATCTTTAAAAGAAAATATATTTGAGTCTATAATTCCCTCTTTAAATGTTTTTGCTGGTGAAAATAATATTTTCATAGATCCCCCTTAGAAAAAAGTCTTACATATGTAAGACTTATTTTTGTAAATAATTAGATAAATAAGTTCCAATGCCTTCATTTCCACTAATTAAAAATTTAGAAAACTTATCTCCATTAGAATTTACTCCTACAGAAATCAAAGCAGATGTTGCACCAATATATAAATTATCAGCATCAGTTACATTATCAACATAATAAGTACCATCACCTTGTCCCGCTCCCCAACCTAGAATAACTTGATTGTATGCTCTTAAAATGTCTTTATTTTCTTCTTTGCTTAAATTTACTGCATAAACAGTATTTTTATTCTCATAATTTCCAGTTTGGATTTGTTTTACATATGCTTCTACAATTGGTTTTGCGATTTTACAATCTTCACAATCCTCTTGGTAAAAGTATACAAAATATTTTCCTTCTTGATTAAAGATTTCATCTTTGTTAATTTCTTTTAATTTAGAAGCTGAACATCCTGACAAACCAACTAGTAATACTGCAAACATTAATAATGTAATAATTTTTTTCATGATCTAATCCCTTTCATCTATCGAATAATTTATTATTTTTTTTATCTCTTTGTGTATAATCATTGTTGTATCCCTTTTGGGATCTCTAACAAATCCATTCTTAAGTAATACTTTACCTGAGGCGATATTTTCTTCAACATGACCAGCAATAATCAATTTTTTACCAATACTTTTTAAATACTCTACAAAGACACCAACAACCTCAGAAACATACCCTTTTCCCCAATACTTTGCATCAATTGCATATACTATTTGACATGAGTACAAGCTTAAGTCATATTTAGATAAACCAATATAACCAATCACCTTTTTTTCATCTTTTAATTCAATAGCAAGCTTAAAAATTTGATTGTTTTGATATTCATCAATGGTTTTATTAATCATTTCCTTTGCATCATTAACACTATTAAATACACTTGTATTCATGTAAGTGAAATTCTCGCTTTTTGAACCAAATTGATAATAATCCATGGTATCTGCACTATTTAATTCCCTGATTATTAAACGCTCTGAGGAGATTGGTTTAAAGTAAATGAACTTCTTTCTTAAGTATCCATCAAAAATATCAATCATTTCTAAATACTCCTTATGAGTAATGTTTTTTTGTCTTAATTTTTGCCCGACATGAGTCACATAAATCTTATCTTTTCTACAAATCTTTACTAATAAAATAATGAAACATATGAAGAAGAAAAACCCAAGAAAAGCAGTAAAAACAAAAATATTTTCAATTCCATCATAATTAAGCAAATCTCCATTAGATTGGATTACAACAAGAACCCAACTAATTAAACAAGTTAACACCAAAAAAAGATTACAGGGCCAAATTAACCCATATTTTGTCGTTCTATTGATGTTGGCAAGAAAAATATTCTTAATATCTAAAACATCAATTTTAATATCTCTTTTTAAAACAATCGATTCTTTTGAAAATATCTTGAATGTTGAAAGGTGAGCAAACAATTTATACAGTGTATATTCTCTGCCGGATAAACTCACTTTCCCTTTTTTAAAACCCAAGTCGTTAATAACAGTATTTTTATTATTTTCCATAATTAAATAACCCAAGTAAAATTATACACAATATTCTTAAAATAATCATAAATACTTGCTTTCCCATATGTAATAGTAATTTAAATAATCATCAATTGTCGCTTTGTAGTTATGTTGTGAGTCAATTGCCCTTAAATACTTATAAAATAAATCAATTAATTTATCTTTTTTTGGTTTTTCATCCAAGTTCTCTAAGGTATAGAAATTCTCTGAATAACAAATAATAAGAATAGCACATTTAATAGCTAAATAGTTGTATTCTTCAAGTTTTTCTTTGTTTATTAAATTACCCTTATTCTCATCATTAAATAATTTCCTGAAATTTTGCTCAATTTTCATCCATTTAATGAATTTTATGATTAAAAATACTTCAACAGCTACTAATACAACTAGACCAACAATCACTAAAACATTATCAATATATTTATAAGTAAGTAATGTGTATAATAACAAAGCAATAATTTGCAAATAGCAAAATATATTATATTTTTCAGCATTTCTTGATGATTTCAGTATATCAAAACCATATTTGGTTTCGATTTCCTCTTCACTTTTGGCAAACAAATCCCTAAACTGGTTTCTTCTGTGAATTAATTTTTCAAATTCATATCTACCATGTATTTTCATGAAACTGCCCCCTTTTCTGTATAGTATTTTAGAATATAATATATACTAAGGACGACATCTTCAAGATGTTTGATAAAATCAGTATTCAAATATATTAATCCAATATAACTAATAATAAGAATAAATAAAAATGACAATATTGCTTGTTTTATTTTGCTATATTTTATAAACTTTAAAACTCCATTGCTGAAAATAAGTGAAGGAATAATAAGTAGGATAGTAAGAAAGTATGATCTTAAATCCTTATTAATAAGTAAAGATAATAATATCATGATAATACTACTAATTATACCTATAATAATATATGTTTTTCCATCTTTTTTTCTTAAATCTACTTTTTCTTCATATTTAATTTCAACTTGATTAATTAATCCAACATCAAATTTACTATCGACATCGAGTAAATCCTTGTTCTTAATAAAAGGTTTAATATTAATCGTGGTTTTTTCATAATCTGCAATAGTTAATAACTCACTATCAGTATATATTGAATAATCAATTTCTAAGTTATCAACAACTTTTATATAATAATCTGTTAGCCTAGAAGAAATTTGTGAACCGATTTTCTTAATTTCATTGTAATCATTATTTATAACTGCAACTTCAAAATCATAAATATTCTTGCTTTCTGTAGAATAATCACTTGTTTTTTGATTACAATATTCACATAAATCTGTAGAAATTAACTTACCACAATAAGGACAATTTTGTTTTTCCATTTTAATCACCTATATTATTATAGCATTATAAACTTAATATCTCAATAAAAAAAGAAAAGTGATAAAAAAAGTCACACAGTAATGTGTAACTTATATATATTATTTAGTTGCTTTATTTACAGAACCAAAAACATCCATCTTTTTCTTAACTGCTTCAGCAATTCCTTTAGATGCTGGGCCTAAATATTTACGAGGATCATAAATTTCAGTATTAGCTGCTAATGTTTCACGTAAAACTCTAGTAAATTCTAATTGACATTCAGTATTAACATTAATCTTAGCAGTTCCTAAACTAATAGCTCTCATGATTTTTTCATCATCAATACCAGTTCCACCATGAAGTACTAATGGTTTATTAGTCGCATTCTTAATTTCTTCCATTTCTTTAAACCCAAGAACTGGCTCACCTTTATAAGGCCCGTGTACACTACCTAAAGCTGGAGCTAAGAAATCAATATTTGTTTCTTTAACTAATCTAACGCATTCGTCTTTATCAGCATATTTTATACCATCACCAATGATATCATCTTCTTGGCCGCCAACTGTTCCAAGTTCTGCTTCAACGCTAACACCTTTTGAGTGAGCATATTCAACAACTTGTTTAGTAATAGCAATGTTTTCTTCAAGTGGATGATGTGAACCATCAATCATAACTGAAGTAAATCCAGCATCAATAGCTTTTTTACAACTTTCAAATGTTGTTCCATGATCTAAATGGATTGCAACATCAACTGTAATTTTCATGTCTTCCATTAATCCTTTAACCATACCAACCACAGTATTAAAACCACCCATATAACGAGCAGCACCTTCACTAACTCCTAGAATTACTGGCGAATTCTTTTCTTCAGCAACTCCTAATATTGTCTTAGTCCATTCAAGATTGTTGATATTGAATTGTCCTACGGCATATTTTCCTTGTTTTGCTTTTTCAAGCATATTAGTCATATTTACTAACATTTAATAATCCTCCTATTTTGTCTTTTTTGACTTATATTTATTTAGTACTTGTTGTTCATCTACTGTTACAACTTTTTTTGATGAGTTTTTCTTGTCAATCCATTTAGCAAGTGGGGTAGAAAGAAGAATCATAATTAAAGCAACAACGAATAAACCTATTGCTACCCAATTCAAGGTTTTTAGAACCTGAGAAGTTTCTAAAGGATTTAGTACAATATCAAATAGTAAAACTAAATAATATAATACACCAAGTCCAACGAAACTAAAAGCAACAATAAACCAAGTTTTTAATAACTTAGATTTCATAGTAACTCCTTCCTATTTTTCAAGTATAAAATACCCGATACCTAAAACACCTAAACCTACATGAGCTCCTACAGCCGGTGTTATCATATGTACTTCAATTTCTTTATCGATAGTAACTGTTTCTTCTAAATGCTTAGCAATTGCTTTAGCATCATCTTCTCTTACAGTATGAAATACACAAATTTTTAATTTCTTAGCATCCTTAATTTCATCAAGAATTAGCTCTAATGCTCTTTCAACGGCTCTTCTATGTGTTTTCACCTTTTCAAAACTTACAATCTTACCTTCTTTAGTTAATTCTAAAACTGGTTTAATCTTAAGCAAGCCACCTAAAAATCCTGCTGCTCCACTAATTCTACCATTTTTAACTAAATAACTTAAATTATCAACAACGAAAAACGCATGAGAGTTTTCAACTAAATAATGTGAATAATCAATAATTTCAGCTACTGATTTACCTAGATTAACCATTTCTTTTGCTCTAACAGCAATATATCCTTGTAAGTACGCTGCTTTTTTAGTGTCAACAACATGAATATTAATCTGATCTTTGTATTCATCAATTAAAGTTTCAACCATTTGACCAATCGAACTTAATTGATAAGAAATAGAATACATAATTACATCAGTATATTCTTCTTCAATTAAACTTTCAATTAATTCCATTGCCTCTCCAACTGTAGGTGCTGATGTTGAGGGAATAATTGGACTTGTTTTAAGTCTCTCATAAAACTCTTCCGCTCTTATTTCTTTACCATCAATTAGATGCTCATCGCCAAAATTAATAATCGAACGTAAAACCGGTATTTGTGCATCATAACCCAAGTAATCTAGTCCTGCATTAACATCCGAGATAATAGCTATCTTTTCCATATATTTTCTCCTCTTTACATTATTATATCATAATATTATATATTTTCAATATTTTATTAAGATAAAACACTTACATATATTTATGAAATGAAACTAATAATAATTATAAGATACTTTCAATAAGCTTTATTACCTTTTTAATCCATTCTTTCTTGGTTTTAGTTAAATATAAAATAATCTTTTTACCTTTATATTCAAAAGAAAAATCTTTACTAATTTCATATGCTTTTTTAAACAAGTATGAACCATCTATTGTTTGGCTCCTTGCAGCAGAAAAAACAATTTTAACATTAGTAGGTGTTTCTTTGATTTCTTCAATACTCGCTTGGTTCAACAATGACTCTAAATAAACTTTATCAATATAAATAAATATTTCATTAGATAATTTACCAAATCTATCAACTAATTCCTCGATGAGTATTCTTTTGTCTTCAGAATTCTTTATTGAAGTTATTTTCTTGTGAATATATATTTTTATATCATCATCTGTTACATAATCATCACTTATGTGCTTAGAAACTTCAATGTTGTATTTTTGAGGTGTTGTTTCTTGTTCCTTAATCCCTTGAAGTTTATTTACTGCTTCATTAAGCATTTTCATATACATTTCAAGCCCAACTGAATCAATAAAACCCGATTGTTCCTGACCTAATATATCTCCAGCTCCACGAATAGCCAAATCTCTTAAAGCAATCTTATAACCACTGCCAAGAGTAGTAAACTCTTTAATAGCATTAAGTCTTTTTGTGCTCATGCTTGTTAAAACCTTATCCTCATCATACATAAAGTAAGCATAACTAACGCGATCACTTCGACCAACCCTACCTCTAATTTGATACATCTGCGATAAACCAAGCCTATCTGCCATATCTACAATTAGAGTATTTGTATTAGGAATATCAATTCCCGTTTCAATAATAGTAGTGCAAAGTAGCACATCAAACTCTTTATCAATGAAAGATTGTATAGCTTCTTCTAGTTGATCCTTATCCATTCTACCATGAGCAATAAGTATTTTAGCTTCAGGAACCAATCTTTTTAATTTTCTATATGTTTTTTCTAATGTAGAAATTCGGTTATGTAAATAGAAAACTTGTCCATCTCTACCTAACTCACGATAAATTGCTTCTTTTACTACAATATCATTACTTTCAACTACATATGTTTGAACAGGATAACGATTTTGTGGAGGAGTCTCTATTAAACTAAGTTGTCTAACCCCCATGATTGCCATTTGCAGAGTTCTTGGAATTGGGGTTGCCGTTAAAGTTAGAACATTAATATTATTCTTATACTTTTTAATCTTTTCTTTATGAATAACTCCAAATCTTTGCTCTTCATCGACTATTAATAATCCTAGGTTTTTATATTTAATTTCTTCATTCAATAATCGATGAGTACCAATAACTATATCAATTTCTTGATTTTTAAGCTTTTGTATTATTTCATCTTGTTTTTTAGGACTTACAAAACGATTTAAGAGTTCTATTTTAATCCCAAATTTATCAAATCTTTCTTTAAAAGAATAATAATGTTGACGACTTAATATAGTAGTAGGGGCTAAATAACTAACTTGTTTACCATTAAGAACTGTCTTAAGTGCAATTCTCATAGCAACCTCGGTTTTTCCATATCCGACATCACCACAAACTAATCTATCAACAATTAAACCAGCTTCCATATCTTTTTTAATGTCATTAATAGCCTTATCTTGATCCTCAGTTTCCATATATTCAAAATCATTCTCAAATTCTTCTTGAATATAATCATCAGCACTATATTTATAACCCATTTTTTCTTGTCTAACTGCTTGGATTTCAATTAACTCTTTTGCGATACTTTCAAGTTTTTCTCTAACTCGTTTTTTCTTTTTCTCCCAATCATTAGTTCCAATTGTTGTTAGTTTAGGTACCGTCCCTTCAGTACCTTGATACTTTTCTATTAAATTGATATTTTCTACAGGTATATATAACTCAATATTCTCAAATTTAATCATTATATAGTCATTTTTAACTTCTTGAAGTTCAATTGTTTTAATACCTAAGTATTGCCCGATTCCATAATCAAAATGTACAACAAATTCTCCAGGTTTTAAATCATCTTTAGAATTGATTCTTTGAGTGTTTTGATAAGCACTACGATATTTAGCTCTTTTTATCTTAAATTTCTTATAGATGTTGTGATCACTAATTACTTCAAACCCATCAATGAAACCAACACTTAATGCATTAAAGGTGAGTATTAGATTAATTCTATCTTGTTTGATTTCTTGAGTGTTGCTACATTTGATAAAATCAATCTCATGGCTCTCTAGTGTTTCTTCAAGCAAATTTAATGCTTGGTTATTACTAGGTGCTATAATAATAGTTTTTTTCGTGACTTTTAAATCTTGGATTAAGTTTCTTACATCATTTTGATAATCAATAACCATATAACCATTTAAATTAATAATTTCGGTAAACATTACACCAGAAATTGTTTGTTTAAATTCCGTTAGAAATACTTTATTTATAGCATTATCAAAAATATCATTATAATCGCCAATGTATGTAACCCTTAAACCTTTTGGATTTAACTTTGATTCTATATAACTAGTTATCTCCAAAACTGTTTTTTTATGATTTTCTTCAATTCTTTTTATTTCTTCATAAAATACTATTTTATCGTCTAAATAACTTAAAAGAGTTTCTGTTTTATCAGTAAAATATTTTATATACTTGTGAACTCTTTCTAAATTATTATAATTAATAATATCCTCAAAATCATTTAAAACATGATCAGGAATATTTTCTTTACACTCAGATTTAATCTTGGAGATTATCTCTTCACCACTATCATATATTAATTCATTAATTGGAAAGATTTCAATTTCATCGACTTTATTAATTGTTTTTTGAGTTAAAATATCAAAAGTTTTAATATATTCAACCTCATCATCAAATAAATCAATTCTAAACGGAATATCACTATTTACAGGAAATATATCAATAATCTCCCCTCTAACAGAAAACTCACCAATTGAGCTTGTTAAAGGGACTTTTTTGTATCCACTTCGCATTAGAACCTTAACGATCATTGATATATCTATAATATCATTATCTCTAATTTTTATTATATTATTGATGATTATTTGTTTATCTATTAATGGTCGCGTTAAAGCACTAGTGTGAGTAACAATTATTTTTTTATTATTATTTAATATTGAATCTAACGTATATAATCTCTCAAACTTAAATTCACTACTTACTGCTAATACTTCGGTTGCAACAACCTCATCTACAGCATAAAAATTGACATTTTCACTACCGGCTAATTGACAAAATGCCTCATAAGCCAAAGTGGCTTTATACAAATTACTAGCTACAAACACTATGAACTTGTTACTTTCTAGAAATGCTAAATATGTTAGAAGGTAATTATGATTCATTGTAGTATTTGTAATCAAAAGACTATAATTACTAGTATTATACTTATTCTTGATTTCATTAACAACTTTATCTTTTTTAAAGATGTCGATTATATTATTCAATTTCTACCTCCATAACATATCAAAACGGACTTATAAATCAATTACAAGTCCTTATTAATCTAATTATATGTATTCATTACTCTATCAAAACTGTAGTGGATAAAATCCATAACAATATCATACCCTTTAAGCAAAGCTAAATCAATATCTTTTTTTTCGTTCTTAGAGAAGTTTCCTAAAACATAATCGACTACATCTCTATCGGAAGCTTTAGCAATACCAATTCTTACTCTTTTGATATCACTTGTTCCCATATTCTCAATAATTGATTTAATCCCGTTATGTCCACCACTAGATCCAGTTGGCTTAATTTTAATACGACCAACATCTAAATCTAGATCATCATATACCACTAAAATATCTTCTACATCAATTTTATAAAACTTAGATACTTCATAAACTGATTGCCCACTTAAATTCATATAGGTCAGTGGTTTGATAAAAATAACTTTTTCCCCATCAATTACAGTTTGAAAAATCTCACATTTTTTTTGTTTATCAATACTAAACTTTCCTTTGAGCTTATCAACCACGTCATCAACAAACATATAACCAACATTATGTCTTGTTTTACTATATTTTTTCCCTGGATTTCCTAGTCCAACTATTAATTTCATTATTTACCCTTTGCATTTTGTAATTTATAGCATTCAACAACATTTTCTAAAAGTGCTGCAATAGTCATTGGTCCAACACCACCAGGAACTGGAGTAATTGCATCAGCAATTAGACTTACCTCATCAAATGCAACATCCCCTATTACTCCACCAAGATAGCGACTAATACCTACATCGATAACAATTGCATCTTCCTTAATCATATCTGCAGTAATAAACTTAGGTTTACCAACACAACTTATCACGATATCCATTGTCTTAGCTATTTCTTTTAAATTTTTAGTCTTTGAATGGGCAATT
>JBAYTC010000006.1:0-37036 GCA_041675825.1 Bacilli bacterium
ATCGGTCTCTTATCACCGGTTTGTTCAACCGAACGTGATAGTTGCGATAAAGCAAGGATTGGCACTTCTAACTCTCTAGCCATAGTTTTTAATCCACGAGAAATCTTACCAACTTCTTCAGTACGATTTCCTTTATCACTAACGGCTATTAGCTGTAAATAATCAATAATTACTAAATCTAATTTTCCTTCTCGTTTAAGCTTTAAACATTTTGATTTTATATCATTTAAATTATTATTACTTGTTTCATCTAAATACAAACTAAACTTATCAACAGTTGCTTTAGCTGCAAGTAAAGTTGTAAATTCATTGCTAGTTAACTTTCCACTACGAATTTTTGTTAAAGAGAGCCCAGAAAAACTACTAAAAAGCCTCATAGTCAACTGATCAATACCCATCTCAAGCGAGAAAAACGCAACTGATGCATTGGAGTTTTTACAAGCATTAGCAGCAATATTAAGTGCGAAAGCAGATTTACCGATAGCAGGTCTTGCTGCCAGTATTATTAGTTCTCCTTTTTGAAAACCAAATGTAAGTTTATTTAACTCATCAAAGCCACTATCTAAACCTAGCAATTTACCATCACGATTCTTATTGCCTTCAATAATGTCTAAGACAAGACTAGTAAATCTAGATATTCTTTTAACATCGCCAGTTCTTTTTTGGTTAATAACTCGCATTATTTCCGTTTCTGCTAATTCACCAATTTTACTAAAAGTTTCTTCGCCCTTAGTTACCTTATCTTCAATTCTTTTACTTACATTGTATAGTTCACGAAGTAACGTCTTTTCCTCTAAGATTTCTAAATAACTATTAACATCTACAACAGCTGGAACACTTTCAACTAACTCAAGAATGTATTCATATCCACCACTTGCTTCATACACATGAATTCTTTTCATCTCTTCAAGAACTTGCATATGCTCAACATTTTTACTCTCAGAATACAAGTTTGTAATAGCTGTCATAATATTTCTATTTGCTTCTACATAAAAATCATTTGGACCTATTCTATTTAATATTTCACCTGTTAACGTAGGTTCAATCATTAAACAACCTAGTATATATTTTTCAGCCTCTATATTATGAGGCATCCCTCCTCTATTATTCATAAAACTACTCTTTCTCAACTACGTAAACAGTGATAGTAGCAGTAACTTCTTTATGTAATTGTATTTGTATTTTATGAGTACCAATAGCATCGATATCTTTACCTTCAAGAATCTTACGCTTATCAATAACTAAACCATGTTGAGAATTTAATTCCTCAGCAATTTGTTTAGTACTTATTGATCCAAACAACTTTCCAGCTTTTCCAATCTTAACTGCAATCTTAACCGGTGCGTCATTTAATTTTTTCGCAAGTTCTTTCATTTCTTTAAGATGCTTTTCAGCTTCTTCTTTTTCCAAATATTTTTGCTTTTCAAGGTGCTTAATATTATCATTAGTTGCTTCGATTGCTTGTGAATTCCTGATTAAAAAATTAGCATGACCATTTGGAACATCTATTATATCATTTACTTTTCCTTTGCCTTTTACATCTTTAGTTAAAATTACTTTCATAGACTTATCACCTTTTCCTTCATTTTCATCCAAAATTTTTAACAAACTGGCTTTTACTTCTTCTAAATTAGTAGATTTTATTTGTGTAGCAGCATTATTAAAATGACCACCTCCACCAAGTTTTTCCATAACAACTTGAACATTATATTCATCTAAACTTCTCGCACTAATTCCAACATGTTCGGAATCAATTCTTCCAATACAGTAAGCCGAACCAATATTATTAACAGAAATAATTTCATTAGCGATTTTAGCAAGGAAAGCTCTCGGATATATTTCATCATCACACAATACTATACCATAAACATCGTTGTATATTTCAATATTATTTAGTATTGATATTTTTTTAGAGTAATGACTAAAATCCTCTCGTAAATATTTCTGAACTTTGCTCATGTCTGCACCATATGATTGTAGTTTTGCAAGAACATTAAATGTTCTGCTGGTGGTTCTAAAAACTAAATTATTAGTATCTACAATTACACCTAACAACATCCATGTAGCTTCAATTGGTGGAACTTGAATTTCCGGAAAATACTCAAACATTTCAACAAGTAACTCAACAGATGAAGATGAAGATGTTTGGCTGTATAAATAATCAAAGTCAACAATTGCTTCATTACTTCTACGATGATGATCTATAATTGCAACTTTATTGGCTTTTTTAAATACTTTTTCTTCCATTAATAACTTTTGATATTGAACATCTACAATTATAAGTAATGTATCTTTAGACATTATTTGAACTGCTTTTCTAGGTTCAACGAAATAATCTAAAAAATTAATATGTTCTTTTTTTATAGTTTCAAATATATTTGAAACAGTATTATCGACAAGTTTCTCGCCAACAACAATTTGAGCTTGTTTACCTAACTCCAAACAAATTCTTAATGCTGCAACTGCTGCACCAAAAGCATCAGTGTCCATGCCCATATGTGACATAATAATTACATTCTTAGACTCTTTAATCAAATCTGCCAATTCTTCAGTTCTAATACGAACATTAATAGAATTTCTTGCCTCAAAACTTTCTGTTTTTGCTCCAAAATACTCTATATGATTATCAATACTAACAACAGCTTGATTACCACCACGATTTAATGCCAGTGATAATTGTTCATATGTGCTTTCAAGCAAGTTAATCGGATTAGTATCAAAACAAGCCATACCTATACTAGCCGTCAATCTCAAATTTTCTCTTGTAGTATATTCTTTTACTTTATCAAGTATAGAAAACTTATCTTTAATTAATTCTTTAACGGTTTGTTTATCTAAAATTAATAAGTATCTTTCCTCACTAAACCCCGTAAGCGAAATATTATATTCTTCTGCCCAATCACTTAAGATACCAATTAGATTACTGATTTGTAATGTTTTTTCTTGAGCGTCCAATGAACCAAATGCGATAGATAAATTATCTAAATTAACAATTCCTAATGCTGCAATTTTATTATCATACTTTTCCATAACCTTCACACGGTCAGTAATATTAGTAAAATATAGAATATTACCATCAATTAAATGTTGACAATGATATATCTGACCATATAAAGTAATATTAAATTCTTCAGCTTGCCCAATAATTTTTTCTGATAATTCACGATCGACATTTCTAATATTCCTGTCAATTAAAGGACTTAAGAAAATATCTTTCGAATAATTATTAGCCCACAAAATCGTAAGTTCTCGGTCAAAAACAATAATACCCAATGGCATATCATTAAAAGATTTCTCTCCCGCTTTTTTAACACGATAAGTAATGGTGTTCCACAACTTCATTCTGTTTTCCAAATAATCTAGTCTTTTTATTTTTTGAAATAATAATATTTGAATCATCAAAAAAGCTATTGCTATTCCCAACAAGAAAAAAGCAACATAGTGCCATAGGATAGGTACATTAGTAATACGACTTCCTATAATTAATCCTAGTGATGCTAAGACTAATAGTATCATAATAATTTGATTTCTTTTATAATCACGCATAGTTATCACCTTAATATATAGTTATTATAACACATAATACATAAAAAATAAAATAATATTTATGTTATATCCACTAAAAAAACCATAACAGCAGTTATGGTTTAACTATTATTCTTTTACAAATGGTAATAAAGCCATATGACGTGCACGTTTAATTGCTACTGCTAATTCTCTTTGGTAGATAGCCTTAGTTCCTGTAACACGACGTGGTAAAATTTTTCCGCGGTCTGATACATATTTTCTTAATAATTCATGATCAGCGAAATCAATTTTTTCAACTTTATTGTCTGTAAAATAACAAGTCTTTTTTCTTCTATTACGAAAGCCTGCCATTTTTTATTCCTCCTATTTAGAATGGTAAATCATCATCCGACACAAATTGATTATCTATATCATCAAATATGTCTTTTGGTTTTTGAGGGTTTTGTCCTCTGTTTTGTGTTTGTTCATTAGTTTGATTATATGAACGTGAAGCAGTATAGCCTCGGTTCGGTTGTTGTGATGAGCCATAATTTTGTTGTCTAGATTGCGGGTTTTGTGTATATTGTGGACCACTTTGATTATACTGTTGATTGTATCCACCAGAAGAATAATCATTATATCCACTATCTTCTTTCTTAGACTCAATAAAATGGAAATTTTCAACTAATACTTCTGTAACATAGTGTTTAACACCATTAGAGTCATCGTAACTTCTAGTTTGAATGCTTCCATCAACACCAATTTGTTGTCCTTTTCGCACATATTTGCTGATAACTTCAGCTGTTTGCCTCCAAGCAACACATCCAATAAAATCCGCTTGTCTTTCACCGGTATTATTTTTGTAAGGTCGATTTACCGCAACAGTAAACTGAACATACGGAATATCACTTCCGGTTCTTTTAAGTTCTGGATCCTTGGTAATTCTACCTACTAATACAACCTTGTTCATTTCATCACCCTACTATTCTTTCACTATAATATGTCTAATAATGTCTTCTCGAATATTTAAAATACGATTATATTCGTTCAAAGCTTCAGGACTAGCAGTAGTTAAGAAAACCACATAATATCCTTTTCTGAAATCTTCGATTTCATAAGCCATTTCTCTTAAACCCCAAACATCAACTGAATCTACTGTACTTCCATTATCTGTGAAAATCTTGTTGATTTCCTCAATAACTTGTGCATATTTTTCTTCAGTTAAGTCAGGACGAACGATGTACATACCTTTATACTTATTCATATCGGCACCTCCTTCTGGACTTCTGGCCTCTTTTGAGGCAAGGTTGAGTCATAAACTCATACTAAATAATTATACCATAATAATAGAAAAAAGTCAAAATTAATTTGACTTTTTAATAATATACATTTATCTAATTATTCTTAATTTTTTAAGAACTGCTCCAACTGCAACCATAACAGGATAACTTGATTCTAATAATAGTAATAGAAGCAAAAAGTTTTGAATATCAAGTGTAACTAATCTCAAAAATGGTCTTCCAAACAAAGGCGCATCTCCAAAAAACACAATAGCCACGATACATAAAATGAAACTAGTAGAAAACAGTATTCTCTTAAACCAATTAAATGGTTTAGAAACTTGATATAGAACAATTAAACATATTGCAGTTGTTGTAATTAAAGCAATTGTTGAATAAACATCAGTATCTAAATTAAATATAGGGACAAGTGCATACAATATTCCATGGAAAATAACAACGGTTAATGCCGCAGGTAGCGTGTTTCGTAGAACATTTACAATAAATTTTCCTTGTACTCTTTCTTTATTAGGCTGTAAAGCTAGGAATGTTGATGGTATGCCGATGATGAAGAATTCAATCAACATTAACTGCGAAGCTTGGAACGGATAAGCATATCCAGTAGTTGTAGAATTAGAAAGAATTAAATACATTATTGTTAGCAAAACCATAAAAATTGTTTTTACCAAGAATAAAGTTGAAGATCTTTGAATATTATTAATAACTCTTCTTCCCTCTTGAACAACTTTTGGCATTGAAGCAAAATTAGAATCAGTTAAAACTAAGTGAGATACGTATCTAGTAGCTTCACTACCAGATGCCATTGCAATAGAACAATCGGCTTCTTTAAGAGCTAAAATATCGTTAACTCCATCTCCGGTCATAGCCACTGTCTTCTTAGCCTCTTTGAATGCTTGTACTAGGATTTTCTTTTGATTAGGAGACACTCTACCAAATACAACATAGTCGAAAGCAACATCTTTAACTTCCTCATCTGTTAAACCATCAAGTGAAATATATCTACTTGCTCCTTCTACTCCTGCACGACCAGCAATTTGCGAAACAGTCATTGGATTATCTCCAGATATTACTCTAACATCAACACCATTTTTTCTAAAGTATTCAATTGTTGAAAATGCTTCTTCACGGATATGATCTTGTATAACAATTAAAGCTATAGCTTTAATTGATTTAGGTTTGTGGTTTTCTCTAACAGCAGTACTAACATGACCTAATACCAGAACACGATTTCCTTGCTTAGCAAACCTTTCCACTCTATCTTGGACTTTATCATATTGATCTTCTAAAACGAATTCCGGAGCCCCTATAAAGAAAGTCCCTACCATCGCACCATTTGCTGGATTTTTAAATGTAACAGCACTATATTTTCGTTGTGATGAGAATGGAATAGTAGCAACCGATTCCAAAACATCATTCTTATCAAAATACTTAATTAATGCTTCACTTGTTGGATTCATGTCTTCAAAAGCATTCATCATTGAACCAACAATTTCACGAACAGTATAATCGGTAGTATTTTTAACCTCAACCATATCAACAACTCTCATTGTCCCATCAGTGATCGTTCCGGTTTTATCTAAACACAAAACATTAACTCTTGCTAGCATTTCAATACAATAAAGCTCTTGAACTAATGTATTATTTTTTGATAAGTTTACTACTCCAAATGCTAATGCAATTGTTGTTAATAAAAATAATCCTGATGGTATCATTCCAATAGTAACTGCAGCAGCAGTTTCAATTGGACCTGTTATACTTTCTAAAAAATCTCCCTTGTCTACAAATGTTGTAATAAAAGTAAGCACAGCTAATGGAATAATTACTACAGCAACAATCTTGATAATTGCCTTAAGCGTTCTAAGTAACTCTGATTTAGGCGGTTGATGCTTTCTTGCTTCACTTGCAAGCTTTTCAATATAATTGTCTTTACCAACATTTTCTACTCTAGCATAACAACTTCCACCAACGATGTAACTACCTGAAAATAACTTATCCCCTTTGAACTTACTAATTGCATCTGATTCACCGGTGATTAAGGATTCATTAACCTCAACACTCCCGTCGACAAGTACACTATCAGCATATATTTGGTTTCCACTTGTTAAACGAATAATATCATCTAAAACTACTTCATTAGTAGGTATTTCTTTTAGTTCCCCATCCCTAACAACATTTGCTTTAGGAACAACAACAAGTGATAATTTATCTATTTGTTTTTTTGCCTTTAATTCTTGTACAATACCGATTATTATATTTGGTATGATAACAGGTAAATATGTTAAATTAGCCCAACTTTGTGCAACACATAATAAGATAGTAATAACTAAATAAAGCATATTAAAAAAGGTAAAGATATTATCTCTAAATATCTTGCCCACCGTTTTACCTTTGTTGGCAGCGACAAGATTGTTATAACCATTATTTATTCTTTCTAAGGCAACTTCTTCAGTTAAACCAATTTTGTAGTCCACATCTAAAAAACGAACAAGCTTGAACTCTTTTTGTTCTAATTCGCTTGACGCTAAATTTGTTGTTTTTTTATCAACAACTTTTTTATTTTTAGACACCATTTTATCTTTCTTTTCTTTTGCCATAAAACTCACCATCTAAATACCTTTCCTTAATTTTATCACAAAAAACACCTATCTTCAAGCATTATTATATATTATATTAATTCTTATTTAACATGCTATTAAAAAATAGCCTATTGTTAGGCTATTCCTTTAATTGATTTTAGTATAGAATCTTTGGTGTTATTATCAAGTAATTTATTTACTATCTCAAGTGCAAACTCAATTGAATAATACATACTTCTTCCAGTTATTATCATTTCTGTAACAACTACATTCTTATCAACTTTTAGTCCTTCAATTGCATCTTCACATCCCGGAAAGCAAGTATACTCTAAATTCTTTAAAATTCCAAGTTTACCTAATACCATAGGCCCTGCACAGATTGCCGCAATCAATTTTTTACTATTATAAAAGTTCATTACACAATCATGAACTTCATTATTATTAAGTAAATGATTGTAAACGGCTTTCCCTCCAGGTATAACTAGAAAATCAAAGTCATTAAAATTTACTTTTCTAAGCAAAGCATTAGCTTTAATTACATGTCCATATTGACTAACCACTTCTAAATCTTCATTAATTGTGGCAGTTGTAACATCAATTTTTGCACGTTTTAATACATCAATAGTAGTTAACGCTTCTGTATCTTCAAAACCATTTGCAAGAATAACTAATCCAATCATTATAACACTCCTTATTTAATAACTATATTTTTAGATAAATATTGTCCATATAAAAGTTTGCATATGTGAATAAAGATATCAACTCGTTTAACCTGACCGCTTGTGAAAAAGCCTACTGCCCCCTCGTTATGTTTAATATCAATAGTTTGATAATATTCATCCATAATAACTGCAAGTTCCGTATCTTCAGTTTCAAGTTTTTCTTTAATTATTTTAGGAAGTGGAATCCTAGTTCCTCCAGCATAGTATATATTGCCTTCTTCATCAATTAAAACTCCCCAATTTATTAAATATAATATCCCTAAAGTTTCTTGAATGCCTGCTTCTAACCCAATTCTAATTCCTTTATAAGGTATATCTAAAGCTCTGTTAAGCGCTCCATTAATTGTATCTTCATCAGTAGATGGTTGTATACCCACTTGACTATCACTATCATAACCGATAATTTCAAATTCACTAAAAACCTGCTCACAAGCCTTTAGTTTAATTGGGTTTTTTGTACCTACATATATTTTATACATTTTCTTTAACTTTTTCTAATGCCTTGTTATCAAAATTTTTAATAATCTCAATCAACATTTTCTTGACTTCCATTACATCTCTAATATCAATTATTGCAGCAGTAGTATGAATATATCTTCCTGGTAAACCTACCGTTGTAGCGATGGCACCAGAATATTGAGCAGCAGCAGCATCAGTTCCGCCCATCGATAAGAAATATTGACACTTAATGTCTTTCTCCTTAGATAATTTTTCAAAATAGTCCTTAATCCCATTATGCATTATACAACGAGGATCATAGAATCGAATTAAGAAACCTTCACCAAGTTTTCCAAATGCACGAGGATTTGAATCATCTAAAAAATCCCCAACTGGAGAAACATCAACAGCAATAAATAAATCAGGTTTTACCATATTTGATGCCGTAACTGCTCCTCTTAATCCAACTTCTTCTTGGACAGTTGCTCCACATATAACTGTATTTGGGTGATCAATATTTTGAATTTCCTTCATTATATCCAATGCCATACCCACACCAAAACGGTTATCCCATGCTTTAGAAACAATTTTATTTCCATCTTCCATAACATAATAGTTATTAACTGGAACAACTTGCTGCCCTATTTTAATCCCCATTTTAATAGCATCTTCTTTAGAATCAGCACCTATATCTAACAGTAAATCATCAAACTTAAGTTCTGTTTTAACATCAGTTCCACGATTAATATGTGGTGGTACTGCCCCTATGACACCTTTGATTACTTTTTCTTCATTAATAACAACATTCATATTTTGACTCAAGAAAACCTCAGGATTAATTCCTCCGATTGGAAGTAATTTCAAAAAACCCTTATCGGTGATCTTTACAACCATAGCTCCAACTTCATCCATATGACCAGCAATCATTATAACTGGACCATTTCCTTTTTTTACACCAAAAACACTTCCTAATTTATCTTGTATAATTTCATCACTATACTTTTCTAATTCTTTTTTAACAAACTTTCTAATACTTCTTTCGTGGCCACTAACACCATTCATATTAACTAGTTGTTCATATATTTTCATGTTTTCCATTTTTCACCTCAACAAAATAGATTATATTTCCCGCCTCAACAAATTTATCTTCATATTCAGTTGTGACTATTTCTTCGCTATCTTCATGTAAATTTAAACTCAAATTAGTTATTTCCAGATTAGAATAAATAAACATTTTTAAACTAAACTCAAACAAATGACGATTATCAGTCTTAAACTCAATAAAAGAATCTTTCTTTAATATCAATTTATAATTCTCAATATTCTTATCATGTGTCAATCTTCTCTTAGAATGGCGAGACTTCGGCCAAGGATCACTGAAATTTAGAAATATTTTATCTATTTCATTTTCAGAAAACATATCCATTATTAAATTAGCATCGCCATCGATAAAAAATAAATTGTTCGGCTTTTCTTCCGCTTTCTCAACGGCTTTAACTAAAACTGATTCTTCGCGTTCAAGACCAATATAATTAATATCCGGATTTTGTAAAGCATGCTTGATAATGAATTGTCCCTTTCCCATTCCTATTTCTAGATAAATCGGATTATCATTGTTAAACAATTCTTTCCATCTACCCTTATGCAGTTGTGGTTCAAATATAACAATATCACTTCTAGATTCTAAACGCTCTCTTGCATTCTTTAATTTTCTAATTCGCATCTTATTTACCTAACTGATAAATTGATTCAGTATAAATCGCTGTTGCTGTTAATAAATCAGAAATGTAAATATACTCATCAACTTCATGAACAACATCTTCTCTACCTGGCATTAACATACCAAAAGCAACAGCATTTTTGAGTGCTCTAGCATATGTTCCCCCACCAATAGTCATTAATGGCGTCTTATCATCATTAGTATATTTAATATATGCTTTATGTAAAGTCTGAATTAACTCACTGTTCTTGTCTACATAATGAGGCCCACTATCTTTAGTAATCTTCATATCAAGATCATATTTATCTAAAGCAGTTTTAAATTTATCCAAAAATTCTTTTTCATTCCAATTGATAGGATAACGCATATTTAATCCAACCATCCCACCATTACTATCTATATTAGCAACAGCAACATTAAGAGTCAAATCTCCCATTTCTGGATCTCTAAAATTTAACCCCATATCATTAAAGCGATTATCTGTAAGATTATCTGCAATAAAATTAACAAGTGGATTATCTGTTTTTCCTTTTAAAAATATTGACAAATGAACTAATGCATTCACTCCATTATTCGGTTCCATCGCATGTGCGCCTTTACCCTTAACAGTTACAATATTCTCATCTATTGAACCTTTAAGATTATTAGATTTAAGATATTCATCCAAACCAGTGATTTCCTTACTAAATTTTGCTACGGCCTTATCTGGTACAACATTATATCGTTCACCTGAAATTAAACTAATTAAATCTTTATCCTTATAATTACTAATTAAATCAATTGAAATATTTCCCTTTTCTCCATAAATAATCGGGAATTCAGCATCAGGAGAAAAACCGACTGTTGGCATTTCACAAACTTCTAAGTATCTTTTAATACATCTCCACTTACTCTCTTCATCAGTACCAATAATTAATCTTATTCTTTTATTGGGTTTAAAACCCATATCTTTTAATATTTTCATAGCATATAAACCACTAATTAATGGCCCCTTATCATCTAAAGCACCTCTAGCATAAAGTTTGTCCCCTTCAATTGTTCCACTGAAAGGATCATATTTCCAACCTTCCAAGTTCGGAACTACATCTAAATGTGCTAATACACCAACAATTTCTTCACCTTCACCAAATTCAATATGTCCTGCAATATTATCAACATTTAAAGTCTTAAAACCATAGTCTTCACCTAACTTTAAAATATAATCTAAAGCTTCTTTTAGCCCATCACCAAATGGAGCTTCCTTATTTTCTGGCTGCTCGACTAACAAAGTATTTATATTAAGTAACTTAATTAAATCATTAAGCATTCCATCTTTATTTTTATTAACTAATTCTAAAAAATTCATATGATACTCCTTTATATAATATATAATTATTATACCATTTTTCTATTGTTTTTTGTAGTTAATTATTCGAAAAAATAAAAAAAGGCTAATGAATAGCCTTATATTTATAATTTTAAAAATGCTTCAGCAATCTTTACTGCCGTATATCCATAATCTTCAACTACTTCATTGCCCTTTGCACTCTTTCCAAAAGTATTAATTGCGTAAACATCGCCATCTAAACCAACGTATTTATATAAATGTGAAGCTTCACTCATTTCTACAGCTAAGCGCTTAGTAATGTTTTTTGGAAGAATTTCATTAATATATTCTTTGCTTTGTTGATCAAAAAGATTTGTTGAAGGGATACTTACTAAACGAACATTAATATATTTAGTTTTTAGTATATGAACTGCTTCTTTACAAACACTAACCTCAGATCCACTAGCTAAAATAATTCCATCTAAATCATCATAATCACTGTATATGTACGCCCCTTTATTTACTGGTGGATTATCAGTAATTGTTGGAACATCTTGGCGAGTCAGAACAATAACTGTTGGTGTTTTTTTCGACTCTAAAGCAATCTTAAATGCCGCTTTAGTTTCATTAGCATCAGCAGGCCTAATAACATTCAAATTAGGAATACTTCGTAGCATAGTTAATTGCTCAATTGGTTGATGAGTTGGCCCATCTTCTCCAACAGCAATAGAATCATGAGTAAATATATATATTACCGGTTGCTCCATTAATGCCGAAAGTCTAATAGCCGGTTTCATATAATCACTAAAAACAAAGAAACCACTACAATACGGTCTTAATCCACCATGCAAACTCAATCCATTAGAAATTGCAGCCATTGCGTGTTCCCTAACTCCAAATTTGATGTGACGTCCTATTCGATTCTTAAAACTGAAAATTCCATCAACACCAGCAACTTTTGTTGAAGAGGAAAGGTCTGCAGACCCCCCAATTAACATTGGATTTAAATTGGCCAATTCTTTAATTATAATTCCCCCACTAACTCTAGTTGCAGCATTATAATCCTTATCAAAATTAGTTAACATTTTATCAAAATCAATATTAATATTACCTAACATTAAGTTATTGAAAATTTCATCATTACATTCTTCTTTAGTCTTAATCCACTCATCATAAACTTCATCATTGTTTTTTATAACATCATTATAATATTCAAACACTTCTTTAGGAACACTAAATGCATCTCCCCCTAAAGAACTTCTCATTTCAAGAACTTCATCTTTCTTAAGCGGTGAACCATGCACACTGGATGTACCTTGATTACTTGCTCCCAAACCAATAATTGTCTTAATTTCAATAAGACTTGGTTTGTTAGTTTTTTGAGCTTTTAATATTGCCTTTTCTATATCAGATACTGAAGTTCCGTCTTCAACAAGTTGATAGTCCCAGTTAAGTGATTCAAATTTCATCTTAGTGTTTTCAGTAAAACTATCAATAGTTGGCCCATCAAGTTGAATATCATTTGAGTCATATAAAACAATCAGTTTGCTTAATTGTAAAGTTCCAGCAAAGCTTATAGCTTCTTGAGTAACTCCCTCTTGTAGATCACCATCTCCACAAATGACATATGTATAATGATCAACTAATTTATTGAATTTAGCATTCAAATGAGCCTCAGCCATAGCCATACCAACAGCCATTGATATACCTTGACCTAACGGACCAGTTGATAAATCAACGCCCTTAGTAAGATGAACTTCAGGATGTCCAGGAGTAATACTATTTAACTGACGGAAACTCTTTAAATCCTCAACACCAATATAATGATTTAGGTATAGCATGGAATACAGTAAACTTGATCCATGACCTGCTGATAGTACAAAACGATCTCGGTTAATCCAATCAGGGTGGTTAGGCGTATACTTCATAAATCTAGAAAACAAAGTGTGCAACATAGGAGCAGCTCCTAATGCAATTCCTGGATGACCAGAATTAGCCTTAGCAATTGCTTCAACTGATAATACCCTTAAACTATTAATTGCTAAATCATCTATTCTATTATTCATTAGAACCCCCTATTTAATTAATTCGTATATATTTTTTGCTCTTTCTTGAAAAGAAGCCTTTACAATATTGCCTGTAATTAGAACCCCTGTTGCTCCTAAATCTTTTAGCATTTGTCCATTTACATTTTCTACATCTTTAACCTCAACAATTAATCTACTTAATTCATTATGTACACTAATTATATTGCTTTTTCCTCCATATGCATTTTCAAATATTTCTTTTTGTTCGTAATCAATAGATCCATTAGAGGTCTTTTTTCTTGAAACCTTAACTATTCTTACAATAATGGCAGCTATCATCACACCGAATATTGCCACCATTAATATAGCAACCAAAATAACAACCCAACCATCCGCACTTAAAAATAAATTCATATTTATACCATTCTAGAAAATCTAGAATCTCCTTTCTATATATTCATTATATTATAGCACAAAAAACCAAAAAAGTTAAGAGAAAAACTTACAATAAAGGCTAGCATACTTATTAATTATATGCTATAATAATTTCAAAAGAAGGTGTTCTTATGTTTTTATCAATTTCAGATTTTTTAAAATATCTTATATTAGGACTAGTACAAGGAATTACTGAGCCTTTACCTATATCATCAAGCGGACATATAATGATATTCAAAAATGTATTTAATGTATATATAGAAAACAATATAAACTTTACAATTATTGTGAATTTTGCGTCTTTTATAGCAATAGTTTTGTATTACCGATTGTTCTTAAAAGAAATAATTATCGGTGCATGGAACTATTTATTTAAAAAGGACTTAAACGGAAAAAAAGATTTTTTATACATATTATTTGTGGCAATTGCTACAGTTCCAGCAGGAATAGCAGGAATACTGCTAATGGACACGATCGAAAATCACCTATCATCATTAACAACAGTTGGAATAGCTTTGTTTTTCACAAGTATGCTATTGTTTATAATTCATTATGTTTCAAAAAAAGCAAACAATGAAAGTATAACTTTAAAAACAAGTGTTCTTATGGGTTTTGCTCAAGTATTAGGATTGCTGCCAGGAATATCTCGATCAGGAGTAACTACATCTTTTGCTGTTTTGAATAAAACAAAAGTTGAAAAAGCTTTAAGATTCTCATTTATGATGTACATTCCAATTAGTATTGCATCTATGATTCTTGGAATAAGTGATATTGACTCTACAAACACCTATATTCCTGGTTATATAATTGCGTTCATTGCTAGTCTAATCGGAACATATTTTGCTCTTAAATTATTCTTCAAATTAGTTAAGAAGGACAATTTAAAGCACTTCGGATATTATTGCTTAACTGTATCTATATTTGTTCTAATATATGTTTTCTTCATAAAATAAAAACCTTGAGATTAAACTCAAGGCTTTTTTTATCCATTTATTAAACTACCTAACAGCGCCTCTAGAGCGTCCCCGGTAACAACCTCAGGTAATACTCCATCCCAAGTTTCATAAAATACTGTTTGAAGAATAATTCCAGCCACTTCTTTTTCAGTAAGTGTTGGGAATGATTCTATATATTCAGATATCATAGTTGCTAAAGCTCTTTTTTCAAACTCAATTTTATCAGCTTGAGCTTCTGCAGCTATTCTTACTACTTCAGCTTGAGCTTCGGCTTCAATCATTAATATTTCTTTTTGAACTTCTGCCTTATCTTTGTTTAATCGTTCAATTTCTATTTGTTGTAAAGCTTCACCTTTAGAACGAACAATTTCTTCAATTCTTGAACCAGCATCAACATCATCAAAAGATGAAGAAACTAATGTAATATGATATCTTTCGCTCATACTTGTTCTAAGTTTTGTTTCGAATTGAACTCTTAAAGCATCTAAATCTTTTCCTAGTATACCATAGATATCATATTCAATACTAACACTTTGTAAAGTCTCACGAACAACAGAATTAAGTTGAACATTATCAATATCCCCTTGATTTGTACGTCTAAAAAATCTACCAGCGTTTTCCTTATCAATTCGATAAACAATAGTAATCATAAAATCTGCATAAATGCTATCCTCTGTTTGTCCAGCCACTTGAATTAATTGAGTTTTATTAGAAGTCCCAATCACAGTAACTTTTTGGAAAGGTGTTTTCACATGTAAACCTTCCCCTAAAGTATCATCCTGTATTCCTCCATTTAACTCATCAAAAACAATACCTACTGAATTCTTACTAATCGATGCAAATGTTCCACCTAGAATTATTAATAACCATAACAAACCAAATAATGGTTTTAATCCCATCTTAACATAATGCTTTTTGTTAATTTCTTTAATTGCGATGTATATAACAACAACAGATACTAGCGATAAAGCAATCGCAGTAATAATTAACGCCATTTAATTTCCCCTCTCATTTTTGTAATAGATTATTTTTAGACCTTCCATTAATAGGTCTTCATCATATATGACATCATTTAAAAATGGAATAATATGCCTTGCAATTCCCCCTGTAGCAATTACTTTCATATCACCATATTCTTTTTTAATCATACTCACCAATCCATTAATAGCTCCAGATGTACCATATACCATGCCACTTTGAATTGAAGAAATAGTGTCTTTACCAACTACATTATTAGGCACACCAATTTTTGCGGATTCTAAAAGTGATGTTGACTTAATCAAGCTTGAGTAAGCAGTAATAACTCCAGGATAAATGATACCCCCAACAAATTCCTTTTTATTGTTAACATAGGATAATGTTGTAGCCGTACCCATATCAATTATTATACATGGATATCCATATTTACTAGTAGCAGCAACAGCTCCAACTAGCAAATCAGCTCCAAGCTGTTTCGGATTTTCAATGCTCACCTTAATTCCAGTTTTTATTCCTGGACCAACAAACATCGGTTGAATATTAAAGTATTTAAGAAGAGCCTTTTCAAAAGTGCTATCAATTTCAGGAACTACACTAGAGATAATTGCACCTTCTAACTGTTCTTTTTTTATTCCATTATAATTTAGATTTTCAATAATTCTAATTCCATACTCATCTTCAGTCCTTAAAGCCTTAGTTTCAAGTCTAAAAGTATGTTTTAAAATATCTTGATTAAAAACTCCAATAACAATATTGGTGTTTCCTATATCAATGCAAATTAACATTTGCATCCCTCCTTATGCCCTTGAGCTATATTTTCCGTCAAATGTTGAAACGACAATTTTATCCCCTGTATTAACAAATAATGGAACCAAGACTTTATGCCCTGTTTCTAAAATAGCATCTTTAGTGGCATTTGCTGCAGTATTTCCTTTAACACCTGGAGCACACTCAACAACCTCTAAAGCAATTTTTTCTGGAAGTTGAACACCTAGTACTTCTCCCTTATAATCAATAACTATTACTTCCATTCCTTCAATCATAAAATTCTTTTCATATTCCAATCTTTCAGATGGCAAATCTAGTTGTTCGTATGATTCCATATCCATGAATGAATAAAACTCTCCTGAGTTATACAAATACTGCATTTTTTTCTTTTCAATCATCGCCTGTTCCATTTTTTCACCAGCATTAAATGTAACATCTGTTACTGAACCACTTCTCAAATTACGAAGCTTTGTTCTTACAAATGCTTGTCCTTTTCCAGGTTTAACATGTTGAAACTCGATAATAGAATAAATATTATCTTGATATTCTATTGTCATACCTGTTTTAAAATCACTCGTTGTTATCATAAATTAATTCTCCTTTAATTTCATTACATTATAGTATATTTTTATTGTTTTGTCTAGAAAAACCACTAATCTAAAATGGTTGTATCGTAGTAAATACTAAACTCTTCTAGTGGTTTAAGCACAACAATATTATCTTTATCTTTAAAATGTTGATTAGAATCATGTCGATCCGCATAACCAATCCAAGGTTCTAGACATATATATTTACCGTTTGGTCTAGTCCATATAGCTAAAGTAATAAAATTGGGGAATGAAAACTCTAACCCCTTATTTTCTTTATTAATTAGTTTTACTTTGCTAGACTTAACTCTAGGAATAACTATTGCATCTGTTTCAAAATACTTATAGTCTAGAATAATCTCATCAATATTTTTATACTTATCTTTTTTATTAGTAAAATCTAGTAATCCATCTCCGGTTACAAGCGGTGCATTAAATGTCTCTTTCTTTTCAAATACAATTTTATAATCTTCAAATTTTTCTTCTTCATATATTGGTACATTATAACCTGGATGTCCTCCAAAATTAAAATGCATATCAAGCATATCTTCATTTGTTATAAGTATTGAAGTCCTTAAGTTTTTCTTTTTTAAAGAATAAGTAATAATTACCTTATATTTATAAGGGTATTTCTTCAAAGTATCGTCATTATAAACGTTCAACAAACTTAATTCATTATCGCTACTATGAAACAACTCAAATTCTTGGTCACGCAAAAATCCATGTTGCGGCAATTCATAGTTCATACCATTAATCATTGTCTTATTATCTTTTAACCTTCCAACATTAGGAAAAAGAAATGGTGCTGTTCTATTCCAATACTCATCAGGTTGATGCAGATACTCTTTATTATTAAAAATTAAACTAGTTTTTTCTGCCCCTTTGCTATTTACAGTCAATTTAATAAATTCATTTTGTATTTTATATAACATATTTCCTCCATGATATTTATATAGTACTATTACTACTATATTATTATACTATAAAAAACCCCTTTCAACAATCTTTTTTTATCTAAATAGTGCAATTGGATATTATATTTGCTATAATGTAATAGGTGATTATATGGAAATAAAAAAAATAAGCCCTCAAGGTTTTTGTCAGGGTGTAATTAAAGCAATTCAAACAATTAATAAATTATTGGATGATCCAAGTATAGTTAAGCCTATATATATGTATGGAAGTCTTGTTCATAATAAACATATAATTGAAACATACAAAGATAAAGGAATAATAATTGTTGAAGATATCGAAAACATTCATGAAGGTACAATCATTATTACTGCGCATGGGGTGAGTGATAAAGTTAAAGATACGATAAAATCGAGGAATTTAACCTTAATTGATACCACTTGTAAATATGTAAACAAAACTCATGAATTAATAAGAGAAAAACTAATTAGTGATTACGAAGTTGTTTTTTATGGTAAACGAACACACCCCGAAACAAAAGGAGTTCTTGGTATTAGCAACAAGATACATCTAGTTGAAAATATTGAGGATGTTAATCAATTAAATATTAAGTCACAAAAAATTATATTTACAACCCAAACAACTATGAGTTATTTAGAAGTTGTAAAAATCATTGAAGCAATAAAAACTAAATACCCTCACACCTCAACGTTTGAAGATGTTTGTACTGCTACTAAGTCTAGACAATTAGCTCTAATAAACCAAGTTAAAGGTTATGATCTTTGCATTGTCGTTGGTGACCCAAAAAGCAATAATACTAACAAGTTGAAAGAAGTTTGTGATACATTTACTAGTGTTAAATGCATTATGATTGAAAATATTAATGATTTACAAAATATTGACTTAACTAATCATAAGAAAATTGCAATAACTGCTGGAGCTTCAACTCCACCTAGAATAGTTAACGAAGTAATAGAGGGAATCAAAAATAATGATTTTACTTCTAAACTAACAATTGAAGATTTCATAAAGTTTTAACGACCCTATATTATAGGGTTTTTAAAATACCAATTATTAAAAAACACTTCTTTAATAAGTAATTGTGAATCACTTAATAAAGAAATGTTTACTTTATTTAACTTCTTAGTTCAGCTTTAAATCTATAGTTTAAATCCTTAAGTACTTTTTTGATTTTATTGCTTATGATTTCTTCAGTTAATGCTTCATCACTTGAGAAAACAATATTTAAAGCAATAGATTTCTGATTTGGACTTATTTTATCGCCAACATAAATATCAAAAATATTAACACTGGTAATAAGATTTTTATCTACTTTATATATACTTTCAATAATATCAGAAGCCAAAACATCTTTATCAACTACAATCGCAATATCTCTTTTAACACTTGGAAGTTTAGAAATTTGAACATATTCAAAACTTCTGCTTTTTATTTCAAGTAATTTACTAACATTAATCTCAAAAACATATACCTCTTCCATATCATTTTCTACTTGATATTTAGGATGCAATTGACCAATAAAACCAATCTCAATACCTTCAACCTCAACGGATGCTTGCCTTCTAGGATGTAGATAAGACGTAACTTCATCAATCATTTTATATGATGGGTCATAACCTAAATCAGTCAAAAGTTTGTTAAGAACCCCTTTAATAACAAAGAAATCAACAATCTCAACTTCATTCTTCCATAAAGTACTAGAATATTCATTAAGCATTGCTCCAGCCAATAATAAATCTTCATGATATTCATTATCCCAATAATAACCTTTACCCAATTCAAATATATTTATATTTGAATTTTTTCTGGAAGTATTGTACTTAATAACCTCTAATAAACTAGGTATAAGCCCTTTCCTTAAGTATTTCTTATCTTCACTAAGTGGCATCAAAAGAGAAACATCTTGAGTACCTACTTTATGATTTCTAGTAAATTGAGAATTTTTCTCTTGGTTAACTAATGAATATGTGATAACTTCATTTAGACCAGAAACCGTTAAAATGTTCTTTATTTTACGAATTATCTTTTGTTTTGGATTTAATCCACCCACCATTGAATCTGAAGGATAAGTTAAAGGTAGTTTATTATATCCATGAATTCTTCCAATTTCTTCAATTAAATCTTCTTTAATATTAACATCAAAACGACGGTTTGGTACTAATACTTCCATATTATTATTGATTTCAAAACTCAAAAGTTTAACAATACTCTTTATCTCTTCATCATTAATAGTAATACCTAAGACTCTTTGAATATCTTTACTCGTTATTTTAATCTTTTTTGGCTCTACTGATTCTATACCAACAAAGTTATAATCTTTACAAACACTACCACTAGCAATATTTGCTAATAAGAAACTCGCGTATTCCATAGCTTCTTTAGTCCTATTTAAATCTACTCCACGTGTAAACCTAGTTGATGATTCACTCCTTAAACCTAATCTAGTCGATGTGTCTCTTATTGAAGATGGATCAAAACATGCTGATTCTATAACCAGATTAGTTGTGTCTATAGTAACCTCAGTGTCCTTACCGCCCATTACTCCAGCAATAGCAACTGGTTTAGTACCATCCGTAATTACTAAATCACTATTTTCTAACTTTCTTGTAATGTCATCTAATGTAACAATTTCCTCATTGTCTAGAGCGTTTCTAACTACTATTTTAGTGCCTAATTTATCAAAATCAAAAGCATGAAGTGGTTGGCCAAATAAAGCTAGAATGTAGTTAGTAACATCGACTACATTATTTATTGGTCTAACGCCAAAAGCTATTAGACGTGAAGATAACCACATAGGAGAAGGCTTAATCTTAACACCTTTAATAACCTGTGCATAATATGCCAAGCATTTTTTACTTTCAATTTTAACATCAACATTAGTATTAATGCTTGACTTTATTAATTTATAAGTTAGTGGTTTTAATTGACGATTAAAAATTGCACTTACTTCATAACTAACACCTATCATTGACAATAAGTCACCACGATTTGGAGTTAATCCAAGCTCTATTACTTCATCATGCAAATTTAAAGCTACTCCTCCACTAATACCTATTTCAACAGGCTCATTAAAATAATATATGCCATCACTAAATTTATCAGAAATATATTTCTTCTCTATACCTAGTTCTTGCAAAGAACAAACCATTCCATGAGATTCAACTCCGCGAATTTTACTTCTTTTAATTTGAAAATCTCCTGGTAAAACTGCTCCGACTTTTGCAACAATAACATATTGTCCTTTATCGACGTTGCTTGCTCCACAAACAATTTGAAGAACTTCTTCTTTAACATCAACAGTTAATACATTCAAATGATCACTATTTGGATGTTTTTCTTTTGTAAGAACATGTCCAACAACAATATTAGTAGCATCAATAGTTTTGTTGCAGCTTTCAACTTCAATTGAATACAAAGATAATCTTTCAACTATATCTGATACACTTAAACCCTCTAAGTCAACTAATTCTTTTAACCATTCTAATTTAACTCTCATTTTTCACCTCTAAAATTGCTTTAGGAATCTAGTATCGTTTATATAAAAGTTTCTTATATCATCAATACCATATTTAAGCATAGCTATTCTTTCTATACCCATTCCAAATGCAAATCCCGTATATTTTTTGCTATCATATCCTGCCATATCTAATACATTAGGGTGAACCATTCCAGCCCCTAAGATTTCTATCCATCCAGTTTGTTTACATAGTGAACATCCCGTTTTACCACACTTAAAACAGCTAACATCAACTTCTACACTCGGTTCAGTAAATGGAAAAAATGAAGGACGTAAACGAATTTCTCTTTCTTCTCCAAATAAATTTTTGGAAATGGTTAGTAAAGTTCCCTTTAAGTCAGACATTGTAATATTTTCTCCAACGACCAAACCTTCAATTTGCATAAATTGATGAGAATGCGTCGCATCATCATCATCGCGCCTATAAACTTTACCTGGACAAATAATCTTTACAGGATTTCCTTTTTCCTTAAGAAGCGTTCTAACTTGAACCGGAGATGTATGGGTCCTTAATAAATAGCTTGGGTTTATATAAAATGAATCTTGCATTTCCCTGGCAGGATGCCCAACCGGAAGGTTTAGCATTTCGAAATTATATAAATCACTTTCAACTTCTGGTCCTTCTTCAACTTTATAACCCATGCCAATGAATATGTCTTCAATGTCTTGACTTACCAAAGTAAGTGGGTGAAGATTTCCTTCACTAAATTTTTTACCTGGTAAAGTAATATCAATTGCTTCTTTGTTAATACGATCTTCAACTTCTTTGTTTTCTAAAAAAGTTCGCTGTTTTGCAACAAGTTCCTCAATCTTTGTCTTGAACTCATTGATTCTTACTCCTAAATCTTTTTTTTCTTCAACACTCAAATCCTTCATTGTTGCCATGATTGATTGTAGTTTGCTCTTTTTCCCTAAATATAATGCTTTCACCTCATTAAGTTCATGCATAGATTCAACACTTTTAATTTGTTTTATTGCTTCTAATTCTAAATCTTTTAAATTCATTTTTTCCTCCAAAAAAGTCCTTAAGAGACTAACTCCTAAGGACTAGATATTTCCAGTGGTACCACCTTAATTCACTCACGCAAGCAAGTGCACTCATTAAGTCGATAACGGGACTGATACGGGTTTGATTAGAACCACTCAAAAGATGAATTCCTAAAAATTTGCTTAGAAAACTCCCACCAATGTTTTCCTCTCTATAAAGCAATTGTTAATAGTACTACTTCTTTATCAATGTGTTAACTTATTATACCACTCATTTTTTTTATTTTCAAGTGTTTTCAAAATATTAATCATTTGGTTGGTTATTAAAAACTATTAAGTTGACTTATCAATTTAATTAGTGTAGAATTTAATCAAAAGGAGGGTTTTTATGTACTATACACCTATCGTAATAGAAAAAACTGCACAAGGAGAAAGGTCTTATGATATTTATTCTAGACTTTTAAAAGATAGAATTATCATGCTAAACGGAGAAATAAATGATGCTTTATCAAATAGCATTGTAGCACAATTGTTATTTTTAGCTGCTGAGGACTCAACTAAAGACATATTCATATACATTAATTCTCCAGGAGGATCTATTAGTGCTGGTATGGCAATTTATGACACTATGAATTTAATCGAACCAAATGTTTCTACAATTTGCGTGGGAATGGCTGCATCAATGGCTGCATTTTTACTAGCAAGCGGAACAAAGGGGAAAAGACATGCATTACCAAATAGTGAAATAATGATTCACCAACCTCTTGGTGGCGCCCAAGGACAGGCTACAGAAATTCAAATAGCTGCAAAACACATCATAAGAATTAAAGATAGAATGAATAAAATTTTATCTGAAAAAACTAATCAACCAATCGAAAGAATAGAACTTGATACAGAACGCGACAATTATATGTTTGCTGAAGAGGCTCTATCTTACGGTCTAATTGATTCTATAATGGAAAAAAAGTAGATATTTAATCTACTTTTTTTATATTTCATATGTTTCAAGCCCAAGTGCTTCATACACACTATTAGCATATCTAATATTATACTTCTTTTCTTTTTCTAAATATTGTTGATGACTCTTTGGCCAGTTTAATAAAGCAACCTCTAAAATCAAAGATTGATAGGCAATGTGTAAAGATAGACATTTCTTAACAGCTGCAGGAATTTTATCAAAATCAACAGTTCGTATTCCATTAGGATTAATTACTATTATTGGCATATTTGTAGCTATAGCATTTTCAACTTGCCATCTTGTCGCCTTTCTATAACTTTTGGTTTTTTCTCCCACTACCAATAAGCAAACATCTGCCTCAGCCATTCTAAGACGTAAATCTGTTTTAAGTATGTCATCATTTACTTTATCAATTTTTTTTAATATATCAGTACCATTAATTAAATTATAATTAGAACCGTCTGTTTGTTCCCACTTAGTTAATTCTTCAAAATATTTATGATCATTCGTTACATCATATGCAACATATACTTTTCCTTTATATGACATTTTTATCCTCCTAGTTTAGAAAACTCTTTTTTACACGATCCCAAAAATTTGTGTTTTCTTTTGTTATAAAACTGACAGATTTATTTGATAGTTTTATTTTAATTTCCATGACATCTTTACAATCTTCACTAATGCCATCATAAGATATACTAGTGCTCTTGAAATTCGATATAAGCTTCACTTCGCTTGTACTTGCTAGAACAATTGGTGAGGACAAAGTTTTATACACTCGATTATTAATAGGTGCAATCTCAGCTAGTTGAATCGACTTAATTGAAGGATCCATTACGCTTCCACCAACAGATTTGTTATAAGCAGTTGACCCCGTAGGAGTAGAAATAATCAACCCCGTTCCCCTGAAAGTTTCAAATTTACAATTATCAATATATACTTCAATAATCTGAGTATGAATTGGACTTAGTATCGCCACCTCATTTAAAGCATAATAAACTTTATTAGAATCTTTTGTTTCTAATTGATATTCAATAAAATTAAACTTAGAAACTTCATATTTATTTGAGTTTATTAAATCAATGATACTATCGATTTCATCTTTAGAAAAATCTGTATAAAAACCTAATTTACCATAGTTAATACCAACAATTTTTATACTATCAATAATATCCATATACTTATGAACAGTTTCTAAAATGGTTCCGTCTCCACCAATTGAAAAAACAATTTCAGGATTTTTATCATCCTTAATATGACCAAGTTCATCAAGTTTCTGCAACAGGTAAGTTGAATCAGCATAAATGCCATTTATAGAATATCTCATACTTTACCTCGATATAAATTATTTAATCCCCAATCAAACTCATACTCTTCTCTTGAATTACCATTTCTAAATTTTTCTACTTCTTCTTGAATTCCATTCATTTCATTATCAAGCTCAGCAGTGATTTTTGATGCTGCTTGTAGCCTTGAACGAATATTATCTGGTATATTGTGATAATATTTATATTTAAGTGAATGTTCAATGCTAGCCCAAAGATGCATTGCTAAAGTCCTAACTTGAAACTCAACATAAATTGACTTTTGTCCGTTAATAGTTTCAACATTATACTTTCCAATTATATGTAATGAACGATATCCCGAAGGTTTAGGTTGTTTGATATAATCCTTGACCAATACTATTTCAATATCTTTTCTACTCTTTAAAAGTTCAAAGACATTATAAACATCAGGAGTATATTTACAAGTAATCCTGATACCACCAATATCTTGAATCATTTCAGGTATTTGACTAAACTCCACACCCAAACGTTTTGCTTTCTCAATAATGCTAGTTGGGGTTTTTACTCTTCCGACAATCATTTCGATCGGGTTTTTAATACCACTTACAATGAATTGTTTTTTCATTGATTCCAGTTTTAAAATAAATCCTGAGATTGCTAATTCATATGGTTGTAAAAAAGCATCCCAGTTAAAAGAATCCATCATTAATTATCACCCATTACATTCTACCACAAAATTACTTATTTTTAAATATTATTATTATATTTCGACAAAAATTGTTGCATTTTACTTTATATTATGTATAATATAAATAATCAACAAATAAGGAGATTTAAAATGCAAAAAAATAACGGAGTTGAGTTTAAGAGTTTACTCACTAAAGAAGAGTACGAAAAACTAATCGACTTATTTAAAGGCAACAAGACAGATTCTCAAACTAATCATTATTTTGACACTTCTCGTTTTTCACTTAAAGCTTTATCAGCATCACTAAGAGTGCGCGAAAGAGAATCTCTTCAATTAACATTGAAACGTAAAAAGGGATATTCTATAAATGAGAATACTGTTGACATAACTAAAGAAGAACTAAGTGAAATTATTGCTTCCGGTAAAGTTTCTAATGAGGAAATAGCTCATGAACTGAATAATCTTATTGGAAATCAGAAACTAATAAATTTTTTAAGTTTATGTACATATAGAATGTACATGCCATATAAAAGTGGTGTTTTATTCCTAGACAAAAGTGAATACCTTGGTGTGACTGACTATGAGATTGAATTTGCTGCAAGTTCATACCATACTGGTAAAAGGGACTTCATTGAATTAATTAATCAAGTGGAAATTCAATATAAAAAGTCTGATAAAAAAATTAGAAGAGCCTTTAATGCCTATAAGAAATTACATTAGTGTGAGATATTCACACTTTTTTTATAAAAAAAAGATAGCCTATTGAAGGCTATCATTATTTTTCAAAGCTTTTACATAATCACAATCATCTTGACCGAGACAAAAATTACATTCTCTTTCTCTAATTTCTTCAGGAAGGAACAATGTGATATCATCATCATTATATCCTACTTGTAAATCATTATCTGTTACAATAATTGGTCTTTTCAATATAGTTGGATTCTTAATGATAAACTCAACTAAATCATGTATTTTCATCGAATCTATATCAATATTGCTATCCTTAAATACTTTAGATCTAACAGAAATGATATCATCAAAACCATTTTCACTATTAGCTAACATTTTGAAAATATCTTCTTTTGATAATTGCGTGTGTAGTATGTTCTTTTCGATAAACTTAATGCCATACTTATTAAAGTACTTTTTAACTTTACGACAAGACAAACAACTTGGAGAAGTATATAATTGGATCATAACTAATCACCGATTTTAGTATAAATACTAAAACTGTCTCCTTTCCTTATACATATATTTTAACACGTTTTATATGAAAAATAAACATATTTCTAAAAATATTTATTTTAAACATTTTTAGAAATAAAGAGTAGCAATATTATATTGCCACTCTTTTTTTATCTAATAAATATAAACCAGATAATCGCAAATATTATTCCTAACCCGATGAGCAATCTAGGAAGAAGCGTTATTAGAAGAGAAATTATCAAAGCAAATATATCTTTATTTGTTGGTGGATTCTCTTTTAAGTTCTTCTCAATTTGTTCTCGCTCTTCTCTGCTAAGAGGTCTATATGATGTTCTTGGTTTCTTCATAATAGTGACATGCTACTTGATGTCCAGGGGCTACTTCTCGTAGTTCTGGTTTAACTTTTGCACATTGCGGTTTAGCTATAGGACATCTAGTTCTAAATTTACAACCAGATGGTGGAAATATATTTGAAGGAATATCGCCTTTTAATATAATTCTATCTCTCTTATTTTGTGTTGTAGTTGGTATAGCAGAAATTAAAGATTTAGAATAAGGATGTAAAGGATTATCATATAATTCTTCAGATTCACATAACTCAACTAAATCACCTAAATACATTACACCAATTCTATCACTTACATGCTTAATTACACTTAAGTCATGTGATATAAACAAGTATGTTAAATCGCTTTGTTCTTTTAAATCCTCTAAAAGATTTAATATTTGTGATTGGATTGATACATCAAGTGCACTTACTGACTCATCACAAACAACAAATTCCGGTTGTAAAGCAAGAGCTCTCGCTATAACAATTCTTTGTCTTTGTCCACCAGAAAATTGGTGAGGATAACGATGAATCATATAATGATCAAGACCACATTTTGCCATTACATCAATTATATACTCTTCAAGCTCTGGAGTTCCTTTTTTATATAAACCATGTTCAACAACAGCTTCACTAATTGCTTGTCCTACGGTCATTCGCGGATCAAGAGAAGAATATGGATCTTGAAATATCATTTGTAATTTTTGACGCAAAGTTCTCATTTCATGTCTGGTTAGTTTTTGTAAACTAATAGCATATTCACGATTTCCTTCCATCTTTGCTTGATATTCAGGATCTTGACATCTTTCCGTAATTGGAAGAACTTCCTTTCCCTTATAAGATTTTAAAGTTTCCTGAATGCTAAAAATCTTCTTTTCAAGAACATCAACTTTCTTTTCTGAATTTTGAATATCTTTAGGAATTGAAATAACTCTATGTTTAAACCTTTCGACTTTTGCAGTCTTATTACTATAAAGTTTATGCATTTTGCTAATTTCTCTAAATACTTTAGAATCCATTTTTGACTTAATTGATTTTAAATTATTATCCTTATCCAAATCAACAGATAAATTGTTTTCTTTTAATACACTATTTAGATTTATTTTTAGATTAGCTACTTCAGACTCGAGCTTTAATAAATCACTTTTAATCTTATCAAGATCTTTACTTAGTGCTTTAGCTAATTTTCTTTGCTTGTAAATTTCTCTAGCAATAAGTTCTTCTTCTCTCATAAATTTAGAAATAACTGGTAACTCTTTTTCTAGGATAAATTGCCCAGCAGTTCTACTTCCTTCACGAAGTTGACGCGAAGCTTCTTTCTTTAAATCCTTAGATTTTTCTTCTAATCTTCTAAGCTTCTTTTGTAATGGGCTTACACCAATATTTGCTTTCTTCATCTCATGTTTCTTAATTAATGATAAAGCTTTACTCATGTCTTTGTATGCTTTAAGAACATTTTTATTAGGAATTGTCATCAACTCTACTTGATCTTGAATTCCTGGATCAGTAGGGTCCTCTTCTACCATCTTTACAATCTTTAAAACAATATTTTCCCAATTTGACTCTGCATACTTTGTAGCGTCTTGCTTTAATACAGCTTTAAATTCATCGATTGAAGCTAATATAGACTGATGAAGTGAGTCCGCACTTTGTTTAAATTTAGAATTTAACTCTTCAAGAGCTAAATTATATTCAGCAATTTTTTTATCTATAATTTTCTGATTCTCATCTTGATCAATTTTTTCTATTTCACATTTTACATTCTTAATCTTTTTATCAATATGTAAAGATTTCTTGTAGGCACGATCAGCTTTGTCTTGATACTTAACAAGCTTATCAATTTCATTTAAAACATAGGCAGGATTTAACTCATGAAGCGGCATACCATAATACAATGCCGACCCACTTGTTGGTGGATATAGTTGTAGGATTGTTCTACCTAATGTAGATTTTCCGCAACCACTCTCACCAACTAAACCAAACGTCTCGCCTTTATAAATGGTAAAGCTAACATCCTCATTAGCTCTAACATTAAGCAATTTTCTTTGGAAGATTGATTTTCTTTTAAGCGGGAAAAACTTTTTAAGTTTTCTTACCTCAATTAATGGTTGTTTTTTAGTCATGTCTTTCACCTCGCTTAGGATATAAACATCTAACGAAATGTCCTGGTTCTACTTCAACACTCTCAATTTCTTTTTCTCTACATTTATCAGTTGCATATTTACAACGAGGTGCAAATTTACAACCAACAGGTAAATTAAGTGGATGTGGCACTGTTCCTGGAATAGCATCTAATTTTCCTTTAGGACTATCAAGTCTAGGAATAGATGTCATTAACCCCTCGGTATATGGATGTGAATAAGTTGGATTATCTCCAAAAATTACTTTTGACGAAGCTTTTTCAACTATTTGTCCACAATACATAACAGCAACATCATCAGCCATTTCATTAATTACACCTAAATCATGGGTAACAAATAAAATAGATGTTTTATATTGTTCTCTTAAATCATTCATTAATTTTAATATTTGCGCTTGAATAGTAACATCAAGTGCCGTTGTTGGTTCATCAGCAATTAATAGTTTTGGTTTACATGCTAAGGCTATGGCAATCATAACCCTCTGACTCATACCACCAGAAAGTTGAAATGAGTATTGATCAATTATTTTTTCAGGATTTGATATACCAACATCATTTAATAACTCAATAGCGCGACGCTTTGCTTGGTTTTTAGATAATTGTTGATGAAGCATAAGCACTTCTGTAATTTGACGTCCTACTTTAAATACTGGATTTAATGAAGTCATTGGTTCTTGAAATATAACCGAAATCTTATTACCACGAATAGTTCTTAATTCATTTAACCCGTAATTTGAAATGACTTTACCCTCAAAAATAATTTCACCTTCATGAATTTTTTGATTTTCTTCAAATAATTTAAGAATTGACATTGATGTAACACTTTTACCAGAACCACTTTCACCAACCAACCCTAACGTTTTACCTTCTTCAATTTCAAAGGATACTCCATTTGCTGCCTTGATAATACCTTTTTTAGTTGTGAAATATGTATGTAAATTTTTAACTTCTAATAAACTCATATTCACACCTACCTTTCATTAGACTTAGGGTCCATAGCTTCACGTAAGCCATCTCCAACTAAGTTTATACTTAATGCTGTTGTAATCAAGAATAATGCTGGAATTATCCACATCCACCAATAACTTCTTAATACCTCAGTTTTTTGAGCTCCAGTTAGTAAATTACCCCAAGATGGATTTGGAAGTTTAACTCCGAATCCCAAGAATGATAAACCAGCCTCGGTTAACAATGTACCTGCATAAGACAGTGTTGTACTAACAATAACAACATTAATTACATTTGGTAATATGTGTCTTGTAATAATATGTTTTTCCTTAATTCCTAATGCCTTTGAAGCCATTACGAAATCTTTCTCACGTTCCGCAAGAATTTGACCTCTAACTAAACGAGCAAGTCCCGGCCAACTGAGTACTCCCAGAATAGCCATAATCATATATATACGTTCGTTTTCACTAATTGAGTCATTCTCTTGAACGAATACAGCCAAAGTCATAGCAAGCGGAAGAAATGGAAATGATGACACGATTTCACCAAATCTCATTAGGATATTATCCAACCAACCACCATAGAAACCAGCTATTAGACCAACTATCAATCCAATTACTAGTGATACAACAACTGCAACTAGTGCTGATGTAAGAGTAATACTACCACCAGCAATTACTCTACTAAAAATATCTGACCCTGTTAAATCAGTCCCAAATATATAACCGCGATTCCCCCAAATACTAACTTTCCCTTCGCTATCAACGCTTATAGAGTTGAAGTATTGAGAAATAATAAATTGACTATCTTTTACATTTTTAGGTAAATTAAGTTGATTTAAAGTGTTTTGGTTACCCCAAGTATAAACATTACCTTGATCATCAATTGCAACCACATGATAAGTCCCAGTAGTTAACATTACTATATTAGCATTATTAACTTCCTCAGGTATAACGTTGATTTGGTTATCAACATTACGTTCTCCCCAAGATATTATATTACCATCATTTCTTAATGCAAATCCATTGCTTTTAGTTAGAACAATTTGTTTAACTTCGAAACCTCTATCTACAGAAGATCTCCTAAGAATTGGATCAATTGCTCTTTGAGTGCCATCTAAACCGACAACATCAAATGATCCATCTTCAAATTTATACACCATATTGAAATCAAATGCATCAACATCTACTATACTAGTAGTTGTAAATAGATTTTCTAAAGCTTCAATAGTAAATAAACTTACCCATTCAGTTGCTTCAGCGCTCTGGTATTTCCATTGAACATTGCCAGTTCTTAATCTAAACTGAATCGGATCATCTATCACTTCGATCAAATTATAATCATTAATAATTTCATCATAAGTAACAATATCTTGCCAAACGCTATCAACTGCTGAAGTTGTAGCTCCTGTATATTTCCATTGAATTGTTTCGCTTGTTGCATTAACTCTAATCATTGGTTCAAGATAGTTATAACTAAATGCATTCAAACTTAAATTGGTAGATTTAGTAGATCCCCAAGTATAAACATGGCCTTCAATTGTTAGTATTGATGTATATTCATAACCAGCAACAACCTTTACGATCGGATCATCCTCAATTGCACTAACAAAGTCGCTAGGATATAAAGTTCTTGCAGCAGGATCAAAATAAGCTTCTATCGCTTTTTTATGTAGTCCAAAAGTTGAATCAAGAGCAGGGTCATATATCGGAATTGATGCTTGTTCGAAGTTATTTCTTCCCCATCCAACTAATTCTCCATCTTTTGTAAGGGCAACAACGTGAGACGAGCCAACAGCAAGTTGTACAAAATCTTTAGCAATATCTCTAATTTCTTTAGGAACGTCTTTTACTTTTCCAACATTTGAACCCCAAACATAAATTTTATCATCATTAGATACCGCAACCGAAAACGTAACTCCTGTCCCTATTAAATAGTTTTCATTACCATAATTGTCTGTCACAACCTTAACACCAGATTTCTTTAAACCACTTGGAATATTTAAATAATTCCTTCCGGGTTGAATTGCTATCTGTGATGATTCTTGTTGTGTTGCATTAAAGTCTTGAACCCATGATCCTATCCCCACAAACATAGCAATTAGCAAGAAAACAGTTAATCCCATAATAGCTAATCTATTACGGATGAATTTTTTAAACACTTGCTTAGCAGGGCTAATCAATTCTTCTTCTTTCAATCTATCTTTATCCTTCATTTTACCGAAGCCGAAAAGAAACACAAATAAGCTTTTAATTGATTTCCATATTCTTAATAAAACATTTTTAAATTTTTCCATAAGTACCACCTAATCCAACTTAACTCTAGGATCAACGAAAGCATAAGAAATATCCATGATTATATTAGCTAATAATGCTAGTAAAGCATAGAACAAATTCATCGTCAATACAATATTATAATCTCTATCATTTAAGGCTTTAATTAGTATACTTCCAATACCATTAATAGCAAATACACTTTCTGTAATTGCAGATCCACCAAAAATACCAACTAAACTACCAGCAACAATTGTTACAACAGGTATAAGAGCATTTCTAAATGCATGAGAATAGATAACTACTTTTTCCCTTAATCCCTTTGCTCTAGCTGTTCTAATATAATCTTTCTTCAATACTTCGATCATGGCATTTCTTACATATCTTATAGTACCGGCTAAACTACCTATTGTTAAGGTAATAATTGGTAAAGTTAAGTGTCGAACCCAACGCCAAATTTCCTCAAATATATTTAATCCAGATTGAACTGGAGGTAAACCACCAAATTCTAACCATCCTAAAGTTATCGGAAATAAGAAAATTAGACTTAAACCTATAAAGAACGTAGGCATCGACATAAATACCAAACTGGTGACTTGCCAAAAACTATCATAAAAAGAAAACCTCTTCAAGGCCGACTTTATTCCAACTATAATCGCAATGGTAAATGATAATATCAATGATATAACATTAACTATTATTGATATTTTTAATGGTTCCTTAATAACTTCACTTACAGGTTTATCATGATTTGGCGAGTAACCAAAGTCACCTTGAATACTTCTGCCAATCCATCTAACATACCTAACAATATCCCCGTCATTAAGTCCCAATTCTTCGCGTTTTTGCGCTTTAAACTCTTCAAGTCTTATCGCACCCTCTGCACCTCTAAACATTGGATCTCCATATAAATGTGAGTATGCCAAGTCTACTGGATCCCCAGGAACATTAGTCACTATTATAAATAGAATAATAGAAATAATAAATGCAACGGGAATCAAAGACAAGAACCTCTTCAACAAATATTTTCCCATATATATACCTCCCAAATATGAATATCTTGCTATTTCTATAATTTTATGTATATAAAATGCTAGAAATAAGAAGATATTACTCCTCTTTCTTTTAAATGATAATAAATATCTAATTATCTATTATATTACATTATAGTATAAAACCCTCAATTAATCAATTGTTTTTTCTAGAAATAAAGGGAGAGAGCAACCTCTCCCCCAATTGTTTCTAGGTATTTGTTTTATTTAATTGTTAAATCACAAATATCTTTAGCCCATCCCCAAACAGGAGTAGTTTTAAGTCCTTGAACTCTTACATTAAATACATCAAAGTACTCATTAGAGTAGATAGGTAATGTTGGTAGTAATTGATTCCATCTAATAGCAAAATCAACGAACAATACTCTAAATTCCTCTTTTTGAGTTGGATCTAATTTTTGCATTGCTTCCATAATTCCATCTAGTTCATCATCAGCTAATTGAGTTGGGTTATTTGTAGTTCCAACTAATGAACTATGCCATGACCAGAATGGATCATAATCTGAATAGAAACCAGTAGCTAAGTTGAATGAATGATATTTTCTATCAGCTAATGTTGGTCCATAATAATAATGATTTAATAATGTATCAAAATCAGATTGTGTAACAGAAGCTTTAACGCCTGCTCTCCATGCGTTAGCAGTTAATTGTGTATCAATTAATACTGTAATTTCGTTTTCAGTAGTACCTAAATGGTTATACTCTAAAACTTCACCAGCCGCATTGTGACGGAAGTATGTTCCACCAGAAGAAACTTTTGATGGGTCAAATGGAGTAGTACCATTGGCTTCAAATTTATATGAAGATTCATCTAATAATTCATTAGCTCTCGTAGGGTTTAAAACGAAGTTTTCTAGAACACCTTCAAGTTCAGCTTTGCTTTCCGCATAGAACCACATAGCTTCTCCAAATGGTCCATTAACTAATGTTCCATATCCGCCAAGAATTTGAGTTAAGAACTCATTACGGTCAAATAAATAACCGATAGCTTGACGAACTTTAGGTTCAGCAATTGCTCCAAAATCAGTAGCAAATGCAATCATACCATAACCATTACGAGCATATGATACTACATCTGCAGATTTTGCATCTTTTGCAGCTTCGATTTTTGCACCTTCAACAACACCAGCAACGATATCAACAGTTCCAGCGATTACTTGATCAACATCTGTTGTTTGGTTAATTTTTTTCACTTGGATTTGTCCAATTGATGGTTTTTTACCTTCATAGTTTGTTTTAAAATGAGGGTTTAACTCAACAGTTGCAATATCTCTTATAAAGTTAACAAATTGGTAAGGTCCAGATGTTACAGTTGGTTTATATCTTTGTCCAACAGCAGGGTTGTTAACTGATAAAGCAATTGTAGATGCGATTGTAGCACTTGCATCAGTTCCTGTTGCTTTAGTGATGTACGCGCCATCTGCACTATCTTTTACTTCGAATCCTGGTAAATAAGTTTCTAAATCCATAGGAGCTGTAGAAACCATTGTAGTTTCATAGAAGTAAGGTAAGTTTTCAGCAGCAATTGTAAATTCAAATTTGTATTCTCCTGTTAATCTAACGCCAGGGAATTTTACATCTAATACTGTATAATCAGCTTCATACTCTTTAACTTCTTTAAGTTCACCTTCAACCTCTTTTTCAACCATAGTAAATGGTCCATAACGATAGTCTTCAAAACCTACTAAGTAGTAACCAGCATTAGCACTAGTTGCAATTGATGTCCAATCTTTTGAAGATCTTAATAATACCGGCAATACAAAGTCAACTGCTTTAATTGCTTCTCCAGTATTCCACTTTAAATCTTCTTGGATTTCAAACTTATAAGTTTTATTTCCGTCTGCATCAACAGATGTAGTAGGTGCTGCTTTTAATACTGCTTCAGTATCCCAAACAAATTCGCCTAATTCTGTTTCAACAAGAGTTCCGTATCCATGAACTAAATCACGAATTGAAACATCATAAGAACTGCTTCCGAACCCAGCCACGAAATCACCTGATAAACCAGGAGTTCCAACAACTAGAGTCTTATTTGCTCCACTGTCCTTCTTACATCCAACAAGGGCAACGGCAACAAGAGCGAATACAGTTATTGTGAATAACTTTTTAAATAATTTCATATTCTCTTCCTCCGAATCAATTATTTTTAACACTTGAATTTGTGTATGAGTTAATTATACACTATTTAAAAAATAAGTCAATCACTTTTATAAAAAAAAATAAATGTAAACGCTTGAGAAGTCAAGAAAATGCACAAAAACATCGCTTTTTTAACGTGTAAAACGCTTACATCGATATTTTTTTGTTTAATTGAATATTTTATAATATTATTATATTCCTTGATTTTTATACAAAAAAAGTTATAATATAGATATTGATACACTTAAGAGGAGTGAAAATATGAAATTTGTACTATCTGGAATAAAACCCACAGGGATACCTACACTTGGAAATTATTTAGGAGCCCTTAAAAATTTTGTGAAGTTACAAAACGAAATGAAGGATGTTGAGTTCTTAATTTTCGTTGCAAATTTACACGCAATAACAACATATCAAGAACCAACAGAGTTAAAACAAAATATTAAAAATGTTGCAGCATTATATCTTGCCTGCGGACTTGATACAGATAATCTTACTATTTTTATACAATCAGAAGTTCATGAACATGCGGAAATGGGCTATATTATGCAATCATTAGCTTATATGGGCGAACTCGAGAGAATGACCCAATTTAAAGATAAAGCACAAAAGCAAGAGACAGGAGTCACTTCTGCATTATTTACATACCCTGCACTTATGGCAGCAGATATTCTTTTATATAATGCCAACTACGTTCCTGTAGGCGATGATCAAATGCAACACTTAGAGTTAACAAGAGATCTAGCATCTAGATTTAATAATCGTTATGGTGAATTCTTTACATTACCAGAGCCTTTAGTAACAAAAAATGGTTCGAGAATAATGGATTTACAAAATCCTATGAAAAAAATGGATAAATCTTCAGAATCTGATAAAGGATGCATTTATCTTCTTGAACCAATATCTTCAGTTAAAAAGAAGATTAAAGCTGCAGTTACTGATAATGAAGGTAAAATCTACTTTAATAAAGAAACAAAACCAGGAATAAGTAATCTAATGACTATATATTCGGTTTTAACTGACCTTACCTATACAGAAATAGAACACAAATACGAAGGAATGGGCTATGGAGTATTTAAAACAGATTTATCAGAAATCGTTGCAAAAGAATTAGAAACAATACAAGAAAACTTTAAGAAATGGAATGATTCTCTAGAGTTAGATCAACTGCTATTTGAAGGTCAAGCAAGAGCATCAATGTTTGCTAGAAACAATTTGAAAAAAGTATATACAAAAATCGGATTAAATAGAAAATAAAAA